>QHWF01000203.1 GCA_003222455.1 Acidobacteriota bacterium | reverse complement strand
TAGAGTGCTCGTAAGAAACTAACCTCCGCAGAAGGTCGACATCAACATCAACGAGATGCGGCGAACGAATCACATTAGCCTCGCGCGGGTGGCCGCGAACGGGGCCGCCCCGCCGGGCGCGCAGGCGTAAGCCGTGATAGGCGCTTTTCGCCGAGCACCCGGACGGGGCTGTTCGCGGACAGGCCCCGCCACGGCTAATGCTGACAGCCCAACGGAGGTCGCGCCGCACGGCGCCACGTCCTGCCTACCCCGCGCGTCCCGCCCTCGAGACATCGAGCACACCTTGCACGCCGCGGACAGCCTTGATCACTCGTTCGAGGTGCTTCAGATCGCTGATCTCGATGGTCATGTCGATGCGGGCGCGTTTGTCTTCGTCGGTCCGCGCTTCCATGTTCTTGATGTTCGTGTTGATGTCGGCGATCTTCGCGCTCACCGCCGCCAGCAGTCCCTTCCGATCCTCCACCTCCATCGTCAGCTTCACCGTGTAGCGCGCGCCGGCGTCGCCCTTCTCCCATTCGACGTCGATCCGGCGCTCGGGGTCGTATAAGAGCTTGACGACGTTCGGACAACTGGCCGTGTGCACCGACACCCCTTTGCCTCGCGTGATGTACCCGACGATCTGCTCGCCGCGAATCGGATTGCAGCAGCGGGCCCGGAACACCATCAAGTCGTCGAACCCGCGCACCTTGATTTTTTCTTCACCGCCGCCGAGCACGCGCTTGACGACTGCCGCCACGGCGCCTTCGGGTGCCTTCTCGCGGAGCTGCCCGTTCGGTGCGAGCCGCCCCAGCACCTGTTTCGCCGAGAGCTTGCCGTAGCCGATCAGCGCATAGACATCCTCGGGCCTCTGCGCGCCGAAATCGGCGAGCGCCTTGCTCCACCCATCTCCCTCCGCCAGCATCTTCGGGCTCAGGTCGTAGCGCCGCGCGTCCTTCTCGAACAGCTTGCGTCCGAGCTCGATCGCGCGCGATTTCTCCTCCTGCCGGATCAGGTGCTTGATCTTGTAGCGCGCGTGCGAGGTGACGACGCAATTGAGCCAGTCCCGGCTCGGCTTGTGTGCCGCCTGCGTGACGATTTCGACGATATCGCCGTTCTTGAGGCGCGTCCGCAGCGGCACCATCTTGCCGTTGATCCGGGCGCCGATGCACTGATGTCCGACATCGGTATGAATGGCGTAGGCAAAGTCGATCGGCGTCGCCCCGCGCGGAAACGCCTTGACGAGCCCCTTCGGCGTGAAGGTGTACACCTCTTCGGGGTAGAGCTCGATTTTGAGGTTCTGGATGAACTCCTGCGGGTCGCGCACCTCCTGCTGGTACTCCAGCAGCTGACGCATCCACTGGAAGTACCGATCGTCACGCTGATCGCCGATGCGTCCTTCCTTGTATTTCCAATGCGCCGCGATGCCCTCTTCCGCCCGGCGATGCATTTCTATCGAGCGGATCTGCACCTCGAACGGCATGCCGTGCTCGCTGATCACCGACGTATGGAGCGACTGGTAGCCGTTCGGCCGCGGCATCGCGATGAAATCCTTGATTCGACCCGGGAGGGGTGACCACGTCTGGTGGATGATCCCGAGCGCGGCGTAACAGTCCTTGACCGATTCGGTGATGATGCGCAGCGCGATGAAGTCGTACACCTGTTCGAGCTCGATCCGCTGTCGCTGCAGCTTCTGGCTGATGCTCCAGAGGCGCTTGATCCGCCCGTCGATCTCGGTGACGGGCACCTGTGCGTCGGCGAGCTTCGCGCGGATGGTCTGCTTCAGCTCCTCGACGAGTCCCTCCGTCGCCCGGCGCTTCGCCTCGACCCTGGCGCGCAGCGACTCGTATGCCTGAGGCTCGAGGTACCGGAACGAGAGCTCCTCGAGCTCGTTCTTCACCTTGCTCATGCCGAGGCGGTTCGCGATGGGCGCATAAATATCCCGCGTCTCCTGCGCAATCTTGACGCGCCGCTCTTCCGACAAGTGATTGAGCGTGCGCATATTGTGGAGGCGATCGGCGAGCTTCACGAGGATGACCCGGATGTCGTCGACCATCGCGAGCAGCATCTTGCGGAAACTCTCGGCCTGGCGCTCCTCGCTGGATGAGAACGGAATCGCGCCGATTTTGGTCACGCCTTCCACGACGTGGGCGACCTCGGGACCGAAGAGTTCGCGGATGCGCTCGATGGTGGTCAGCGTGTCCTCGACCACGTCGTGGAGCAGTCCTGCCGCGATGGCCACGGCGTCGAGCTTCATGTCGGCCAGGAAATCGGCCACGGCCAGCGGATGGATCAGATAGGGCTCGCCCGAATGGCGCACTTGTCCCCGATGCTCGAACGCCGAGAACACGTAGGCGCGCCGGAGCAGCTCGACGTCGGTGTCGGGGCTGTACGCCCGGACCTTTTCCAGCAGATCTTCGAAGCGAATCATGGAAACTGGTGTCTAACCCAATAATAAACCGTGCCTTCCACCCCACGGCGCACAGTCCGCGCCGTGGGGGCCCCGGCTTGACGTACGTTTTTTTGCTTCACTATACTGACCCGGTTACGGCAACGGAAATTTCTGTCCTGCAGGGGGTTCCATGCGATTGTTGTCAGGTCCATCGCTGACGTTCGTCGTGGTGCTCGCCCTGGCCTTGCCGGGCTGCGCCAAAGTCGGCGAGCTCAAGTCGATGAAGGCCTTCAAGTCGGCCAATCAGGCATACCAGCAGCAGGACTACAAGAAAGCGGCGCAGCTGTACGAGGAGGCGATCCAAGCCGCCCCCGATACCCGGCCCGCCCAGCAATCCTATTTCTTCCTCGGGAACTGCTACGACAATCTCTACAAACCGAGCAAGAAGGGCGAGCCCGACAACGACGCCCTGCTGACGAAGGCCGTCGACAATTACCTGAAAGCAGCCGAAAAGCTGTCGGCCTCTGACAAGCCGGAGGACAAGAAATTGGGCAAGCTGTCGCTCGAGTATCTGGTGGCCGCCTATGGTCCCGACAAACTGAACGATCCGGCCAAGGCTGAACCGGTCGTCCAGAAGATGATCCAGATGGAGCCCGGCGAGCCGACCAATTATTTCCAGCTCGCGAAGATCTACGAGGACGCCGGCGCGTACGACGAAGCCGAAAAAGTGTTCCAGCAGGCCAAGGAGGCAAGACCGGCCGATCCGGCCGTCTACATGCAGCTCGCGGGCTACTACAACCGTCAAGGCCAGTTCGACAAGACGATCGACGCCTTGGAGGAGCGCGCCGCGAAGGAACCGAACAACCCGGAAGCCTTCTACACGATTTCAACGTACTACTGGGACAAGGCGTATCGCGATTTCAAGCTGAAGGAGAACGAAAAACGCGAGTTCGTGCAGAAGGGCGTCCAGGCGGTCGATCACGCCCTCCAGATCAAACCCGACTACATGGAAGCGCTGGTATATAAGAACCTGCTCCTCAGGCTCCAGGCGAACCTCGAAAAGGACCCCTCGAAGCAACAGGCGCTCATCAAACAGGCCGATCAATTGCGTGATAAAGCGCAGGAGCTCCGTAAACAGAAGGCCGCCGGCGTCAGCAATTAGCGGGTAGGGGCGGCTCGCGAGCCGCCCCTACGACAGCTTGGATAAGGGCTGCCGGGTCACCTCGGCGGCCCTTTTTGTCTCTCCCGCGTTACACCTGCGAAGTAGAATAATTCCGCCTTTTTCCTCGCCCCTGCAGCAGGAGTCATCAATGAAGCATGTAAAGGGGTCGCGCTTCGTGTGCGCGATCGGAGCAGCCCTGGCGCTCATCCTTGCCTCTTCTTCGCCCGCCCTGGCCCAGTCAACTACCGACGGCGCTATCGGCGGGCTCGTTGCCGATCAGACGGGCGGAAGCCTGCCCGGCGTCACGGTCACCGCGCGTAATCTCGCGACGAACGCCGTCGCGGAGGGGACGACCGACAGTACCGGCCGTTTCCTCGTGATCCGATTGCAGCCTGGTGTTTACACCGTCGAGGTGGCGCTCGCTGGGTTCGCCACCCAACAGCGAGCAAACATCATCGTCGAAGTCGGGCGGGTTACCAACCTCGATATTGCCCTTGGAGTCGCGGGCCAGACAGAAACGGTGAACGTGGTCGGCGAGTCACCGATCATCAATACCGAGCAATCGGACTTCTCGACGAACATCAACCAGACCACCATCGCCAACCTGCCGACGAACACCCGCCGCTGGTCGACGTTCGCACTGATGACGCCCGGCGCCGCGCCGGACGGAAACTTCGGGTTGGTCAGCTTCCGCGGAATCTCCGGCCTGCTCAACAGCAACAGCGTCGATGGCGGCGACAACACCCAGGCGTTTTTTGCTGAAGAGCGCGGGCGCACCCGGCTCGCGTACTCGCTCAGCTCCGATGCGGTTCGCGAGTTCCAGGTGACGACGTCGAACTATTCGGCCGAGTACGGACGTGCGGCGGGAGGTGTGGTGAACGCGGTCACGAAGAGCGGCACGAACAACGTTCACGGGTCGGGTTTCTACTTTCTGCGCGACAACAAGTGGGGCGCCACCAACCCGTTTCAGACGCAGGCGGGACGGTCGGCGGACCGGTCGAGCAAGATAAGGTCTTTTTCTTCTTCAGCTACGATCAGCAGGCGCGGAATTTTCCGGGCGTCGCCGTTCCCACCAATCCCGCGTCGTTCTTCGCGCCGTTCACCGCCGCCGAACAAGCGACGTTCGCATCGCGCGGGATCAGCGCGGCTGCTCAAGCCGATGGCCTGGCCTTCTTCCAGACCTTGACCGGCGTCGTCGAACGGACCGGCGATCAAACGCTGGTGCTGCCCAAAATCGATTGGAAGGTGAACAACGTACACTCGCTCGCAGTCACCTACAACCGGCTTCGCTGGGACTCGCCGGCGGGCGTTCAGACGGCCGCGGTCGTCAATCGTGGCGTCGAGAGCTGGGGAAACGACGGTGTGCACGACGACTGGGTCACCGCGCGGTTCAACTCGGTGCTCGGCTCCAGAATGACCAACGAGGTCAAGGTCCAGTGGGGCCGCGACTTCGAGTTCCAGAGCAGTCAGCCGCCGCTGCCGGGCGAGCCGGTATCGGCGAGCGGCCGCACGCCGGCCGTGGACATCTCGGGAACCGGAGGCATCAGCTTCGGCAAGCCAAACTTCCTCGAGCGCCGTGCGTACCCCGACGAACGCCGATTTGACGTTGGCGACACGTTCACGCTGGCAAGCGGCTCTCACCTGCTGAAGATCGGCGGTGACGTGAGCCGTGTCTCCGACGTGCTCGACAATCTCTTTCAGGAAGGCGGCGTGTACGCCTACAACAACCGCGTCGATTTCATCACCGACTACGCCACGAACGTGAAGAACGCCGGCACGCCCACACGTTCTTATTCCAGCTTCAGCCAGGGCGTCGGACCGACGGCCTTCTCGTTCAGGACGTTCGACATCGACGCGTTCGTGCAGGACACCTGGCATGCGAATCCGCGGACCACGTTGAACCTGGGGCTGCGGTACGACTACGAGAAGATGCCGGATCCGCAGATCGCCAATCCGCTGCTGCCGGCGACGTCGGTGTTCCCCAGCGACAAGAACAATTTCGGCCCGCGCATCGGCATCGCGTACGACGTCAGTGGCGGCGCGAAAACGGTGATTCGCGGCGGATATGGAATGTTCTACGGCCGGATCATCAATTCGACGATTTCAAACGCGATCACGAACGTTGGCTCGTCAGCCGGGCAGCTGTCGCTGCAGATCCTGAACAACCAGCCGGGTGCGCCAACCTTCCCGAACATCCTGGCAAGCGCGTCGGCGACGCCGGTCAGACCGGACGTTGTGGTGTTCGCAGACGGCACGCAGAACCCGCTCGTCCACGAGTACGACCTCATCCTCGAGCAGCGCATCGCCTCGAACACCATGGTGTCTGTTTCCTATGTCGGAAGCGCCGGCCGCCATCTCCCGTTGTTCATCGACAGGAACCTGCCAGGCGCATCCGGGACCGTGACGTATCAGGCCAGCGGCGGCGGGCCGGTGGACGGTCAGGCGGTCACGGTGCCCCTTTTCACCGGCACGCGGCCGGATCCGAATTTCGGACGCATCACGACCGTCTCGAACATTGTCGAATCGCGGTACAACGGCGTCGTGCTGCAGCTGAATCGGCGGCTGAAGCAGGGACTGCAGTTCCAGGCCAGTTACACGGAGGCGCGCGCGACCGACGATGGCCAGAGCTCGCAAACCTTCACCGCGTCGAACAACGTCTTGAATCCCTTCGACCTGAACCTCGAAGAAGCGAGCTCCAACTTCGAAATCCGGCACCGGTTCGTCGCCAACGCGATCTGGAGCCCGTCGTACGGATCGGAGGCCAGCGCGATTCATGCGGTGTTGACCGGGTTCACGATCTCGCCGACGCTGGGGGTCTCGTCGGGAGTGCCGTATACGGCGACGCTCACCGGGAACACGCCGAACACGGCGCGCATTTCGACAGGTGTGCTCGGCGCCGGCGGGACGAACCGCCTGCCGTCGATTGCGCGAAATGCGTTCCACCTGCCGAAGACCGCCAACGTCGATCTCCGGGTGTCGCGCGCGTTCTCGTTGTCGGGCGGACATCGCCTGGAGGGGATTCTCGACGTGTTCAACCTGTTCAACCGGTTGAACTACACCGCGGTCAACTCGTTGATGTACACGGTCGGCGGCACGGTGGCAGCGCCGACGCTCGTCTACAACCAGACATTCGGATCATTGACCAACGCAAACAGCAACTACTTCGTGTTCACCCCTCGTCAGGTACAGATCGCGGGGCGGTACAGCTTCTAGCAGGCTGCTGAAATACGCAGCCTACAGGCGTTAGGCTCACGGCTTTCGGGCCTCTCAACGAGCCGAGCGCCCAGATCCGAATGCCAAGATCCGAGCGCGCCAAAAGCCAAGAGGCCCTGAGCCAGGAGCCGCACCTCGCCGAGGGTCAGCCAGGCGAACGATCAGCCCGGGGTCGCAAGCGGAGAGGCAGGAACTGAGGGCGCATCGGCCAGAGCCCGGAGGCGCCGTTATTACGGGGTGACGCAAATGAAGCAATGGTTGATCGGCGTGGTGTGGCTTGGACCGCTATACGGCGCGTTACGAGAATTCTGTTCTCGTTGTGAGCGCCGTATAGCGGTAGGCGCGCCACAGGCGCGCCCGCCGGAGCGGGGTCCCACGCGCGGCAGCCGCGCGTGGGGCCCGGAGCGGAGCGGGGCAACGGGGCCCCGCGAGCGGAGGCGTGGGGGGTCCGCGGGGGCGAAGCCCCCCGGATCTAGTTGTCGCGCGATGGCCGTTCTCGTTTGCGTCGCGTTCGCGCCTGCGATCAATCCGGCGTACGCGCAGGGCGTGACCACTGCCTCGATGACCGGCCTGGTCAGAGACGCGCAGGGAGCGGTGATCCCCGGCGCGGCCGTGGCGGCGATCCATGAACCCTCGGGCACGAGGTACGAGACCATCACCCAGAGTGATGGGCGCTTCTTTATTCCGGGGATGCGGGTTGGTGGTCCGTACCGCGTCAGTGCGTCGGTCAGCGGATTCAGCACCGAAGTGAAAGAGAACGTCTCCCTGAGCCTCGGCGTGGCGCAGGATCTCGACTTCACGCTGAAGGTGGCAGCCATCGCCGAGGACATCGTCGTCGTCGGCGTGAGCGACCCGGTATTCAGCTCGAACCGGACGGGCGCGGCGACCGCCGTGACGAGAGACGAGCTGGCCACGCTGCCGACCATCTCCGGACGGATCGGCGACATGACGCGCCTGACGCCGCAAGCCAGCGGCTCGAACTTTGCCGGGCAGGACAATCGACTGAACAACATCACCGTCGATGGCTCGTATTTCAACAACTCATTCGGCCTCGGCGGCCAGCCCGGCGATCGCACGGGCGTCGCTCCCATCTCGCTGGAAGCGATCGAACAAGTACAGGTCAACGTGGCGCCGTACGACGTTCGTCAGGGCAACTTCGTCGGCGCGGGCATCAACACCGTGACGCGGGGCGGTACCAACCGGCTCACCGGCTCGGTCTCTCACCGGTTTCGGAACGAACGCTTCGTCGGCACCGAGGCGAAGGCCCTGCCCTTCAACCCGGGCACCTTCAACACGCGCAACACAGGCGGATGGATGGGCGGCCCAATCGTCAAGAACAAGCTGTTTGCCTTCGGCAATTTCGAAGACCAGAAGGACACGCGGCCGATCACGACGTTCAGGGCCAACGCAGGAGGCGAACCGGTCGCGGGCAGCACCACGCGGGTCCTGGCATCTGATCTCAATCAGCTCAGTTCGTTCCTGAGCCAGCGCTTTCAGTACGAGACAGGCGCGTTCGAAAACATCGACAAGCTGACCCCGGCCAGGCCACCGCTGATCAAAGTTGATTACAACGTGAACAGCGGCAACAAGGTGAGCTTCCGCTACAACCGCCTCGATTCGTCAACCGATGTCCAGTTGTCGAACTCGTCGTCTTTGGGGTTCGGAAGGAATTCGGGAGCTACGGCCAACACGAATTTCCTCAGCTTCCAGAATTCGAATTACACGATTCTGGAAAACATCCGCTCGGGCATTGGCGAATGGAATTCGGTGATCGGCAACAGCATGTCGAACAGTTTCATCGCCGGACTGACCAGCCAGGACGAGAGCCGCGGCGCCCTGGACAAGCTGTTTCCGTACGTCGACATCCTCGATGGAAGCGGCGTTGCCTATACGGGCTTCGGCTCCGAGCCATTCACGCCGAACAACGAGCTGCGCTACAAGACGTTTCAGCTCCAGGACAACTTCACGAAGTTCAGCAGCAACCATTCGCTGACGTTCGGCGGCAGCGTGGAGCGATACAACTCCGAGAACGTGTTCTTCCCCGGCAAGCAGAGCGTCTACGTCTACAACACGCTGGCCGAGTTCATGACGGACGCCAACGGGTACTTGACCAACCCGGCTCGAACCACCTCTCCGATCACGCTCCGCCGGTTCCAGGTGCGGTACACCAACATTCCTGGTCAAGAGAAGCCGGTGCAACCGTTGGAAGTCTGGTACGCCGGCGGCTTCGCACAGGACGAATGGCGGCCGAAAACCAACCTCACGGTCACCGCCGGCGTCCGCTTCGACGTTCCGGTTTTTGGTGACACCGCCTATGCGAATGCGAACGTTGATGCGCTGACATTCAGGGACGAACATGGCGCGGCCGTGCAATATTCGAGCGGGAAGCTGCCGGATCCGAGGCTTCTCTGGTCTCCGCGGTTCGGGTTCAACTGGGACGTGGTCAAGGATCAGAGCACACAGATCCGTGGCGGTACAGGCATTTTTACGGGCCGGCCGGCGTACGTCTGGATTTCGAATCAGATTGGCAACACCGGCGTGCTGACGGGATTCATTCAGGAAGAGAACACCATCACCAAACCGTTCAATCCCAATCCTGATACGTACAAGCCGGCCACCGTGACAGGTGCGCCGGCAACGAGCGTCGACCTGGCGGTGACCGATCCGGATTTCAAGTTCCCGCAGGTCTGGCGCAGCAACATCGCGGTTGACCACCGGCTGCCATTGGGCATCGTGGCGACGGGAGAGTTCCTCTACAATCGCGATGTCAACGGCGTTTACTACATCAACGCCAACCTGCCATCTGCTCAGGCCAACTTTGTCGGCGCCGACAACCGGCCTCGCTGGACCGGCACATCGTGTACGGCGCCGACGCCGGGCCCCTGCGTCACCAGGATCAACAATGCCGTCGGGAATCAGATCACGAACGCCATCGTGCTCAAAAACCAGAACGTGGGCCGCTCGTGGACCGCCGCCGGCACGCTGTCGAAGGCGCTCTCTGCCGGCTTCGCCGTCAAGGGTGCCTACAGCTACGGCGAGGCGAAGAACACCGTCGATGCGGGTTCCATCGCTTCCGGCTCATGGACCCAGAATCCCATCGCCGCCGATCCCAACAACCCCGGTCTTGGATTCTCGAATGCGTCCCCGGGACACCGGCTCTTCGTGTCGGCTTCGTACACCCGTCACTACTTCGAACTTGGCGCGACAACGGTCTCGGCATTCTGGGAAGGCCGGACCAACGGCAATACCAGCTATGTCTTCTCGGGAGATTTGAATGGCGATACGGCGTCGGGCAACGACCTGCTCTACATCCCGCGCGATAGCTCAGAGATGAACTTCCAGCAGTTCACCCACACCAACGGCCACGTCTTCACCGCAGCGGAACAGGCTGCGGCCTGGGACGCGTACATCGCTCAAGACAGTTACCTGAGCAAACACAGGGGTGAGTACGCAGAACGCGGGGCAGTGTTCCTGCCGATGGTCTGGAGGCTGGACCTGAGCGTGCTCCAGGATCTCTTTCACAGCATTCGGGGCAAGCGCCACGCCGGGCAGCTGCGGCTGGACGTGCAGAATTTCGGCAATCTGCTGAATCACGACTGGGGCGTCGGCCAGCGCCTGATTCGGAACCAGATTCTCACCAACGGCACTGCCGATGCGCAGGGGCGCGCGACGTATCGAATGGTGATCGTCAACAACCAGATGCTGACCAAATCGTTGGAAACGACCACCTTTTCGAGCGACGTGTATCAGTTCATGATCAGTTTTCGGTATACGTTCAATTAGGCGCTGGGCTAAGGGCTAGCAGGTCGCTGAAAAAGGCGCCGACCTGAAGTTAAAACTGAAAAGCTAAAACAGAAAAGTGTGATTCTCCGCCTGCTTTTGACTTTTCTGTTTTAACTTTTCACTTCAGGCTGCGTTCTTCAGCAGCCTGCTAGACGATGTCTGAGCCGAGAGCCCAGAGCCGAAAGCCCAAAGCGCGCCCAAAGCCCAGCCGCCGAGAGCCGAGAAAAAAACGGCCGCTCCTCTGAAGAAGAGCGGCCGTTGGAGGAACCGCGACCGGCCCCAGAGCCGAAAGCCCAGAGCCGAAAGAGATCAATTAGCGGCGCCGCCGGCTTTCCGCATGCCTTCCGTGACGATTCCGACCTTCTCGACGCCCGCGCCCTTCGCCGCATCGATCACCTCGACGATGTCCTTGTAGCGCAGCGTGCCCGCGCCCATGATGAACATGGTCTTGTCCTTGCGCTGATCGAAGATGTTGCGGAGCCGCGTTTCGAGGTCCAGCAGCGTGACGTCGTTGTTGTTCACCGAGATCCGCTTGTCGGCCGTGTAGTTCAACACGATCTGGCTGATCTCCGGTGTGGCATCGGTCGTCTTCTTCGTTTCCGCGGGCAGGTTGATGTCGAGCCCTTTCTGCGTGAGCGGCAAGGCGGCCATGAAGATGACGATGAGCACGAGCAGCACGTCGATCAGCGGCGTGATGTTCATGTCGGCGTTGGCGTGCGGGACTTCTCCCCGAACGACTTTTTCCGCCCCTAAGTGCTGATGCGCGTGTGCCATTACTTGCCTCCCGCCGCGCCGCTCTGGCCCTTCTTCGGATCCGTGATGAGCCCGATATCCT
>QHWF01000202.1 GCA_003222455.1 Acidobacteriota bacterium | reverse complement strand
CGATCACCGGATTCACCCCGACCTGGCGCTGCATCACCTTCGGCACGAGCAGATGGTTTTCGACCTGCTGCTGCGCGATCCAGAACAGCGCGACGAACAGCGCGGTCTTCGGTGACACCGACAGGCCGACCAGAACCGCCGGCACCATCGAGATGACGGGCCCGACGACCGGCACGGTCTCCCCGATCGCCGCGACGAGCCCGAGCACGTAGAAGTACGGCACGTTCAGCAGATAGAGGCCCACGGCCGCCGTCGTGCCAATCACACCGGCCAGCATGAGCTGCCCGCTCAACCAGGCGCTCACCTTCGTCGAGATGTCTCGCGACATCTGCAGGACACGCGGGCGGGCGTCCGGTGGAAACAGGCGCGCGAAGCCGGCGAACAACGCGTCGCTCTCGATCAGGAGATAAAACGTGAAGATGAGGATCGTCACGAACCCCAGCACGCCGGCGACGATGCGTCCCACCGCGGTGGCCAGCGTCCCGACAGCCGAACCTGGTGTACCGGGCGCGCGGCTCACCGCCTCTTCGAGCGTGATCCGGTGCGTCAGGAGGCTGTGCATCATCAGAAAGTCCTGCGCCTGGTCGAGGAGCGACGGCAGCCGGTTCCACAGATCCTCGGATTGGACGAGCAGCGGCGGTACCACCAGGATGCCGGCGATCGTCAGCGTCCCCATGATCGTCAAGTACACGACGAGAATCGCGAGCCAGCGCGGTGCCTGGCGTGCACCGAGGCGCAGCACCGGATGCCGCTCGAGCCAGCGAACAATTGGGCCGAACCCGATGGCCAGCAGCATGCTGACGTAAATCAGGAGCAGCGCGCCGCGCGCCAGGTAGATCGCCCAGACGATGGCGACGCCGATCGCAAGCGTCGCCACGACCCATACGATCAGGACGCGCGCACCGCGCTGGTCAGCCATGAGCGTCAATGGATTCGCGAAAGGAAGGTGCGGGCAATGGCCGTGATGTCCTGATGCTCGACGTCGGCGGCATAGTTCATCGCCCGCATGTCGGCCGCAGAGATGCGGCCGGCCAGGCGCTCGAGGGCCGCACGGGCCTTCGGCTGCCGCAGCAACGTCTCCGCACGCGCCACCACCGCGGCATCATATGGCGGAAAATAGTGCCGGTTGTCCTCGAGTTGCACGAGATCCAGCGCCTTGATCAATCCGGCCGTCGCGTCCCCGGCAATCAGATCAACCTGTCCGGAAGCAAGCGCCCGGTAGCTGAGTGTCAGATCCATCACGCGCGGCGGCTGGGGAAACCGCAGCCCGTACGCCGCCACCAGTCCCGGATAGCCATCCGGACGGCCCACGAATTCGTAACCGAACCCGGCGCGCCAGTGCGACGATTCCCGCGCTGCGTCCTCAATCGTCTGCAGTCGGCGCGACCTGGCCTCGTCGCCGCGCACGAGAATGGCGAACGTGTTGTTGAAGCCAAGCGCCGGCAGCAACGTCCGGCCGGTACGTGCATACAATGCTCTGACCGCGGCAAACACCGTCGACGAATCAGGCTGAATGGGCTGATGGAAAACGGCGGTCAGCGCGGTGCCCGTGTATTCCACGTACGCGTCGATGTCGCCGTTCAGCAGGGCGCGGTCGCAAATCAACGTGCCACCGAGATTCATGCGTCGCTGGACGGGAATTCCTTCCCGTTCGATCGACTGCGCCACGACTTCGCCGAGAATCAGCTGCTCGGTGAAGTTCTTCGAGCCGACCACCATGGCGCCATGCGCGCGGCCGGAGGCGGCGCCGCTCGAAATCAAGACAATCACCATGACGGCGGCCGCCGCGCCGAGCGCCGTGCGGACCGATCGGGTGCGGCGCCGAGCCGAGAGCTGACGCTCCAGCCAGAGTAACGCCCCATCGACGCTGAGCGCGAGCAGCGCAGCGGGAATCGCGCCGGCGAGAATCACCGTCGTATCGACCATTGACAGACCGCGATAGATGTACTCGCCCAGACCGCCGGCGCCGATGGCGGCGGCAATCGTCGCCGATCCGACGCCGACGACGGCAGCCACGCGTACGCCGGCAACGATTGACGGCAAGGCGAGCGGCAGCTCCACCTGACGCAGCAGCTCGCCGGACGTCATGCCCATGGCGATGCCCGCATCGCGGATCGACGGATCGATCCCGCGCAGGCCGGCGATCGTCGTGCGCACGATGGGCAGCAGACCGTACAGGATCAGGACCACGAGCGCCGCGCGTGCGCCGACGCCGCCCACGAGCGGCACTGGCAGCAGGAACCCGAACATCGCGAGGCTCGGCACCGTCTGCACGATGTTTGCACAAGCGACAATCGGCGCCGCGACGCGTGGCCGCCGCGCCGCGAAAATGCCGAGCGGCACGCCGAGCGCCACCGCCACGAGCGTGGCCGTCGCGACGAGCAGTACGTGCTGGCCGAGCAGTGCCGCCAGTTCGCCCCGATGCAACGCCCAGAACGTGAGGACCGCTTTCATCTTCCATCTCCAGGTGGCGCGGATGCGGTGCGACCACTCTCGCTCGGATGTTCCGCTGCCGCCGCATCGGTGTGCGCG
The DNA here is from genome assembly GCA_003222455.1 of Acidobacteriota bacterium. GTDB lineage: Bacteria > Acidobacteriota > Vicinamibacteria > Vicinamibacterales > CAVVIG01 > QHWF01. The sequence continues at coordinate 2,827 of QHWF01000202.1, read as the reverse complement.
CGCGGAACGGAAGGCAGCGCGTCGAGCAGCCGCCGCACGCGGATGTCGTTGGACGCCGCCACCCGATGCGGGAGATCACATGTCACCAGGTGGCCTTCGTCGAGCACGCCAACGCGATCGCCAAGAGCGAACGCTTCGCCCATGTCGTGGGTCACGATGATCACGGTTTTGCGGACGCGTGATTGAATCCGGCGGAACTCCGCATGGAGCTCGGCGCGCGTCAAGGGATCGAGCGCCCCGAAGGGCTCGTCCATCAGCAGAACGGGTGGATCGACCGCGAGCGCGCGCGCGACACCCACCCGCTGGCGCTGGCCTCCCGACAGCTCGTCGGGCCAGCGCGGCCCGAATTGCTGAGCGTTCAAGCCGACGAGTTCCAGCAGTTCCGACACGCGTCGATCCACCCGCTCCGGCGGCCACCGTTCCAGTCGCGGCACGACGGACACATTCCCTCCCACTGTCATATGCGGAAACAGTCCGACCTCCTGAAGTACGTACCCGATCCGGCGTCTCAACTGGATAGGCTCCCAGTCGCGCGTGTCGCGACCCTGGACGAGCACCGCCCCGGCCTGGGGCAGGAGCAGCCGGTTCACCAGCTTGAGGAGCGTTGTTTTGCCTGCTCCACTGCGCCCGACCATTGCGACGACTTCGCCGGCCTCTACGGTCAAGCGGAAACGGTCGAGGACGGGCAGTGCGGGCGGGCGCGCGAACGTCACCTCGCGAAACTCAATCGCGGGATCGGGCATCGTGCTTGCGACGGTACCACCGGAACACTCGACAACGCCACAAACAGCCGAGGTCCTTCAGCCAGGAGGCGACGATGAGTATTGGCGACAAACTGCGAGCTATTGATCAGCATGCGGGGCAGCCTTCGCCGGTTCCCAGTAACGAGCCCTCTAAGAAGGAGCCAGCAGAAGGGCCGCGCGAAACCGGCGCCGGCATCACCAATCGCCCGCCGGGCGAGGAGCAACAGAACCAGACTCGTGCGCCGCGCCGAGGAAAGGCCAAGGAGAAAGGGAATGCGTAACGACGCACGACCGATCGGCGAGGACGCGGGCCGACAATCGCCGGTCCCCAGTCATTCGACATCACGCGAGCCTCGGGAAACGTCTGCGGACGGCCGTGACCGCGTCACGCACGATCGCCGGTCACCCATCGTCAACCGGGCGGAAGAAACCGTGCGGCGCAAGGAGGCCGATACAGATCCGGCGATGCCGACGGGAGACTCGACGCTGAAGATCACGATTTGAGGATCTAACGGGAGAACGAAAAGGCCGCGAAGGCGGATTTCTTTGCGGCCTTTGCGGCCTTTGCGTTCATCGTTCGTGTTCGTGTTCGTGTTCGCCGATCAGAACCGTAGATAGACGGACGCGCCCACGGCGGGCGACACGTGGGCGCGGTCGTCGACCGCGACGGCGCCCGCGTGCACGAGGGCCAGCGCATCCAGTCGTGCGCCCAGCCCTCGCCACCAGCCGCGGGATCGCGACGCAAAAGTGTATTTCACGCCGCCTCCCACCTCGAACATGCGGCCCTCCACCACACGGCTGCCGCGATCTTCCAGGTGACGCTCGAACCCGGCTCCGCCTTTCACGAAAAATCGCGTTCTCGACCCGGCGCGCGGCACACCTGGATACCACACGGCCGCGCCTCCGATCGTGAACTGCTGCACCGGAACCATCACCACAATCGGTGCGTTGCTGGTCTCCGCGTCGGCCTCGATGCGTGTACGCAGGGCCGACGTGCCATATGTGCCCGAGATCTCCGCGTCGAGCGAGCGAATCAGCGTGACGCCGAATCTCGCCCCGAACCCCGATACGGCGGTGAGTTCCGTAGAGGACGAGAACAATCGGAACCGGCCGGTGCCGGTTCCCGCCGTTTCCTCCGCATCGCGTCCGCCAAACGAGGCCTGGCCGACCCGGATGATACCGGCTGAGATCTCGAACGTCCCCACACCTGCTGAAGAGGACTGGGCGAACGCCGGCGGCCCGGTCAAACCCAATGTCAAGGCGAGGCAACTCACTCTCGGAGCGCGTCCGAGAAAGAACGAGAACACGAGATGTCTTGTCACTTGCGCGCGACCTCGATGTCCACTGGGCCACTGTCGCCTCGACGCGAAACGACAATCAGGCGGTTGGCGTACGTCACCCGGTATTCCAGATCCACCGTCCTCGTGGACTCGAAAAAACTGTCGATATCGGCATCGTCCAGCGGCTCGACGCGCAGGATGTGAGGACCGGCCGACAGCCCGTCGATCGAAAACTGCCCCTGCGCATTCAGCGTGAAATTCCCGACAAGCGCCCCGCTCGCGGGGTCGAACGCGACGACGTGCGCGCCGAAGAGCGGCCGTCCATCTTTTGTCACACGACCGGAGATGCTGCCCAACTGCCTGAAATCGCCGTCGGGATACAGGTCCGAAATGCCGGCGATGTCGTCGGCTCTGGGCGTGCGGCCGGCGATGCTTCCGGCCGCGAACGCGATCGGAAACATCACCGCCTCGGACGCGATCACCCGTCGTCCGCCACTCTCGCGCAGCTCGGTTTCACCGAGCGCGGAGTGGCCAAGGCCGCTCATGTGGCCGATTTCGTGAAGCGCAATGCTCTGCACGTCGAACCGGCCGCTCTCGCCGTTCTCGGCGACCGACCAGGGAAACGCAGAATTGAAGAAGATGTCCGCTTCGATCAACGCCCCGGTCGCATCGTCAATCAGAAAGCTCGTCGAGGCGAGGACGCGATCCAGTTCGGGTTTTTCGAGAAACCCGAGCGTCGACATCCCATCGTCCTCGTTCGGGAGGGCGGAGGTGAAGCCGGCGAACTCGTAGGTGATCGATGCG
>QHWF01000201.1 GCA_003222455.1 Acidobacteriota bacterium | reverse complement strand
GGGCGACTCGGAATACGCCCTGGCTGAGGCCCAGCACGTACGGGATGGCGGGGCCTTTCGCGCCAAGGAACACCACGATCCGCTCGTCAACCGCGAACTCAGGCGCGCCGACGACCACGCTTCGGAACCGTCCGAACTCACCGCCGGGCACACGGAACTCGAGGCTGTCGCCCAGCGATCCTTTCAGATAGCGCTCCACTTCCAGCGTC
>QHWF01000200.1:13243-20423 GCA_003222455.1 Acidobacteriota bacterium | reverse complement strand
GGAACGGTTCCATCCACGACTGGAAAATCGGCGCGACCGCTTCGTTGCCCTGGAGGTATACACCGCGGATGGCGCCGGTGCCGTTGTCCACATTGAAGTAGCCTGAGAATTTCGCGTGCTCCGGCTTCAACTGCATCGTCGCCGGATCGCCATAGTGCGCCTTGACGTATTCCTTCGATCCGAGCAGCCCCTCCTCTTCGCCGCCCCACAGGCCGATTCGGACCGTTCGCCGCAGCTTCAGCCCTGTCGTCTTGAGGATGCGAACCGCCTCCATCATCACGGCCGAGCCCGCGGCGTTGTCGGTGGCGCCGGTGCCGGCGTGCCATGAATCGAAGTGCGCGCCCAGCATCACGACTTCGTCGGCTTTGTCTGACCCCGGGATCTCGGCGACCACGTTGAACCCGTTCAGATCCTGATCGTAGAACTTGTTGTCGATATCGAGCTGCAGGGTGACCGGAATCTTCTTGTCGAGAGTTCGATAAATGCGGCCGTAGTGCTCGACCGCGAGCGTCACCTGTGTCGGCTGTGGCCGGCCGTTCGGCTCTCGCGACACGCCCGGAGGCGACTGGACGAACACGGTGCCGCCGTCGCCGCGTCCGATGTCGAGGACGGCCGCCACGCCTTCATCGATCCAGAACTGCGTCTTCTTCCGATTGAAATCGGCGTTGCCCTGGAAAGTGCCGCGGCCGCGACCAGTGGCGGCCGGCTGCCTGGCCAGATCGGTCAACTCTTCGTCTGTGTAGCGGTGCCCGGGCGGCAGGAAGAGCGGCGCCACCTCCCGCATGGCGGACGACAGGACGAACTTGCCGCGCAGCTTGCCTCGATACGTGTCGAAATCCTTCTCGTCGTCGATTACGGCGATGACCGCCTCACCCGTGATCGCACCGTTGGTTCCAGGCGTCCACGCCTTCGGGTACCCGATCAGCGGATACGCGCGCGGCGTCATCGCGAGCGCGACGAAGCGCTGGTTCTGCCAGCCGCGACCGAACGGCCAGGTTTCGAGATGCACGTTCGCGAGGCCCCAATCTCGCATCGTCTTCTGCGCCCAGTCCGCGGCTTCTTTGATGTTCGGCGAGCCGGTGAGGCGAGGGCCATAGACGTCGGTCAGGTAGCTCTCGATGTCCATCACCTTCGAGTGTTGCAGCCCTTCGTCTTTGATCCGGTAAACCGCGTCGAGGTCAATCGCTTCGGTCACCGGCCAGTCGGCCGCGAGGGGCAGTCCAATAAGAATGGCGATGACGGCGGTGAGCGCGCACGTGCGATGGGTCGTCATGAAACAGCCAGCCTCCGCGGGGACTCTAGCAGAATGCCTGAGCCCGGGGAATCGCGTTCACGGGCGTCCCCCAGCCCACGCCGCCGGCGGTCTGCCCATTTACGCCACTCCTCGCACCGGACATTGCCGGCGTCGCAAATTCGAACGTTCCTGTGAAATATGCACCGCCTGTCGGCGTCGTGGGATGCAGCTGAAGCGCCGCTTCGACTGCATTTTGGCGCGCCAGGCGCGCAATTCGAGGCGGCGCGCGCTGGCCCGGCTTTGGCAATCCGCAGACGGTATGGTGTACTCCACAACGATTGCCGAGTTACAGCGCGCCGGCATCGTCTTCAGGCCGGGCGAAGCCATCGCGATAGTACAGAAGCTGATCAACGAGCGGCCTGCGGGCCAGCCACAACCGCCCTTCGGGCCGCGGTCAATTGAAAGCGTCGTCGTCGACGAACTGGGAACCGTGACGTGCACCACCTGCGACGCCAAGCCCGCGGTGTCTGAGATTGCGATTCTACTGGACGCGATGCTTCCCGCCGGGACGCGCTTGCCTGGCGCACTGCGATACACCGTGGCGCGCGCGCTGTTGAACGTGGATGCGCCGCCGTTCGATTCAATCGAAGAGCTCTCGTCCGCCTTGGCGCGTTTCGAACGACACGCGCGCGACGTCGTGATACGCGATTTGATGGCGCGTGCGGGGGCGATCACGAGCGGGACGGCGGCCGCTGTGATTCCCTTCAAACCGTCTGCGCCGCCCGTCCGGTTCAAAATGGAGCGGCGGCGTGGATTGCCGTCCGATGTCGCGGCGGAGTTGCGGCGCGAGCTCCGCCGGGCCGATCTGGAGCGCTATGCTCGTCAGTCGGCGGCCACGCTCCCCGATCTTCGTGGAGCGTTGCACCAGCACCGCCGGCCGGCGGGTGCCATCATGGCAGGCCTCGCGGCTGGCGTCCTCCTGATTGCGTCAGGCGAGGTCATGCGAGGCGACCCTGCCGCCGAAACGGCACTCGCGGTGCCTGCTGTCCCTGCGCCTGCGCCGCGTGTCCCGGAACCTGCGCGCTCGTCTCTCCTGCCCGCCGATTTGATCGATCGCGTCGAGTCGACTGGGGACGTGGCGGTCAGGGCCGGTTCCACGCTGCGCGTGTCGCGGCGGACGAACCATTCCTCCATCGCGCGGTCGAGTCGATCCGCGATCGACGCGCGCGCGACGAAGCGGCGTTCGTTTGAACCCTCGCGAGCGGAAAGCAACAACCACCGCACGCGGACCGGTGGCGTGCTCGCGCGTTTGCGTCTCCAGTGGGTGCGCAATATCTTCACCTACCGCCTCGACCTCTAACGGGCGCTGCCGCTGAAGCGTGCTGGGCGCTGCCGCTGTAGCGTGCTGGGCGCTGGCGCTGCAGCGTGCTGGGCGCTGATCGCTGCAGAGTGCTGGCTGCCGCTGCAGTGTGGGTCCGGCTGAAGCCGGACACTACCGTTGTTTTTCGAACTGCGTGGCGCGTGCCGTCGGTAGTGTCCGGCTTTCGCGGCAGCGTGCTTGGCGCTATCGTGGTAGGGTGCTCACTCTCGCCGTGCGGCGTCAGTTCCAAAGCACCCTGCCGCATCAATTCGAAAGCACTCTACAGCGTCAGTTCCAAAGCACGCTGCGGCGTCAGTTTCGAAAGCACCCTACAGCGTCAGTTCGAAAGCACTCTACACCGTCAGTTTCAAAGCACGTTGCAACATCTGTTCAAAGCCCGGTGCGGCGCCAGTTCCCGGTATAATTTTGGATCCGATGGCGAAGCTGTACCCCTTCCGTGCGCTCCGTCCGAAGCCGGATGCGGCCGCTCGTATTGCCGCCGTTCCCTACGATGTGGTGAGCACGGCCGAAGCACGTGCGCTCGCCGACGGGAACCCGCTCAGCTTCCTGCGCGTCTCGCGGGCAGAGCTCGAACTGTCACCCTCGACCGATCCGTATTCGGATGCTGTGTATGAGCGCGCCGCGCAGAATTTCGAAACGCTCCGTCATACATCGCTGACGCTTGAAGCCGAGCCGAGCCTGTATCTCTATCGTCTGCGGATGGGCGGTCACACGCAGACGGGCCTCGCCGCCTGCTTTTCCATCGACGAGTACGATCGCAACATCATCAAAAAGCACGAGCGCACACGGCGCGACAAAGAAGACGATCGCACGCGCCACATGCTGGCGCTTGGCGCACAGACCGGCCCGGTCTTCCTCACCTACCGGGCTGCGGACGACGTGGACCGCATGATCGATCGCGCGGCGTGCGGTCCGCCGCTGTTCGATTTCGAAGCGATCGACGGCGTGCATCACACGATCTGGCGGGTCGGCGGGGGTGTTCGGGATGCGCTGGTGGCCGCATTCGACGGGATCCCGTCGCTCTATATCGCCGATGGCCACCATCGTGCCGCAAGCGCGGCGCGCGCACGGACCGAGGTGAGCAGCCGCGGGCTCGCCGGCGCGTCGCTCGGCGACGGTGCCGATGCGTCGACGATGCTGGCGGTGGCGTTCCCGCACGATCAGGTCCAGATTCTGCCGTACAACCGGAGCGTCAAAGATCTGGGCGGGCTCTCATCCGGGGAGTTTCTGAAGGCCATCGCCGAACGATTCGATCTCTCCCCCGGACCCGCCATGCCGGCGCGGCGCGGCGAGATCGCGATGTATTTCGACGGCCGTTGGCAGACGCTGCGCCCGCGAGTGCCAGCCGACCCGTCCGATCCGATCGGCGCACTCGACGTCAGCGTCCTCCAGGACCAGCTGCTCGCGCCGATCCTGACGATCGCCGATGTCCGCACCGACAAGCGCATCGACTTCGTCGGCGGCGCGCGCGGCACGGGCGAGCTGCAGAACCTCGTGGATCGCGGCCAGGCGGCGGTCGCGTTCTCGTTGTATCCCGTCGGTGTGGCCGACCTGATCGCGGTATCCGGTGCCGGCGCGATCATGCCGCCGAAGTCCACGTGGTTCGAGCCAAAACTGCGGGACGGCTTGCTGATACATTTGCTATGAAAAAGGAAGACACGTCCTTGGTGTTGTTCTTCAATGAAGGTCCTGGTCGCCGACAAATTCGAGCAGAGTGGCATCGACGGTCTCCACACGGCCGGCTGCGACGTCGTCTACCAGCCTGACCTGAAAGACGAGGCGCTCGCCGACGCCATTCGGACGACCGCGGCCCAGGTGCTCGTAGTTCGCAGTACGGCGGTGACGGCGCCGATGCTCGAGGCCGGGTCCTTGTCGCTGGTGGTGCGGGCCGGTGCGGGCTACAACACGATCGACGTCGCCACCGCGTCGAAGCGCGGCATTTACGTCTCGAATTGTCCGGGCAAGAACGCGGTTGCCGTCGCCGAACTGGCGTTTGCGCTGATGCTTGCGCTGGATCGGCGCGTGCCGGACAACGTCGCCGACCTGCGCTCCGGCGTCTGGAACAAGAAAGAGTACTCGAAGGCCCGCGGTCTTTTCGGACGTACACTCGGGCTCCTCGGCTACGGCAGCATCGGTCAGGAGATGGCCAGGCGGGCCCACGCGTTCGGCATGCCGATTGTCGTCTGGAGCCGCCGCTTTGTGACCGGGCACGAGCGCATCGCCGACGCGGCGGTCCCGTTGCAGCTGGCCGACTCACCCGAGGACGCGGCCGCGCGCGCCGATGTGCTCAGTGTCCACCTCGCGCTGGCCCCCGAGACCCGCGGGATGGTCAACGCCGCGGTGCTCGGCAGGCTGAAGCCGGGCTCGTATTTCGTCAACACCGCGCGCGCCGAAGTCGTGGACCACGTGGCGCTCGAGAAGGTCGTTCGCGAGCGGAACATCCGTGCGGCGCTCGACGTGTTCGCCGCGGAGCCGGCGGGCGCGACCGGCCAGTTCCACGACGCCCTTGTCTCGCTCGCGAATGTGTACGGGACGCATCACATCGGGGCGTCCACCGATCAGGCGCAGGAGGCGATCGCGGCCGAAACCGTGCGCATTGTCGCGAGCTACAAAAACACCGGGAAGGTCCCGAACGTCGTCAACCTGTCGAAGAAGACCCCCGCCACGCACATGCTGGTGGTTCGTCATCGCGATCGGCCGGGCGTGCTCGCGCACGTGTTCGAGCACCTCCGCGGGGGCGATATCAACGTCCAGGAAACCGAGAACGTGATTTTCGAAGGGGCGCAGGCCGCCGTCGCGCGCATCAACCTCGATCGGCCGCCACCCGACCCGTTGCTCAACACGATTCAGAACGGGAACAGCGATATTCTCGATCTGCATCTGGTAACGATCTGAGAAGACGTTCAAGTTCCGGCCGTCTGCCACGGCAGCAGCATCAGGCACCACAAGGGACAGTACGGACACAAAGACAAATGCAACCACGAAGACGCGAAGCCACGAAGGACGCACGAAGAACACGCGCGGCACTGAAATGCCATGGCAGAATTGTGCTAAGGAAAATCCAACTACGGGATTGGCCTTTGGTGTCCTTTGCCCCCTTTGTGTCCTTTCGCTTCTGAAAGAGGACCCCATGCCGACAACCATTCATCGCGTCCACAACTTCTCCGCCGGTCCGGCGGTGCTGCCCGTCCCGGTGCTCGAGGAAATCCAGCGGGATCTGATCGCGCTGCCCGCCGCCGGGATGTCGATTCTCGAGATCAGCCACCGCTCGAAAACGTTCGAGTCGATTCTGGCGCAGGCCGAGGCCGACATTCGGGCGCTCGCCGGCATCCCGGCCAGCTATCGCGTGCTCTTCCTGCAGGGCGGGGCGAGTCTGCAGTTCTCGATGGTGCCGATGAACCTCCTGTCGCCCGGCGCGACGGCCGATTACATCGACAGCGGATCGTGGGCCGAGAAAGCCATCAAGGAAGCGAAACGGGTCGGCACCGTCCACGTGGCCGCCACCACGAAGGCCGACAGCTATACGAGAGTGCCGGCGCAATCCGAATTGACCCTGACGCCCGGCGCCGCCTACGTCCACATGACCTCGAACAACACGATTGAAGGCACGCAGTGCCGGGATCTCCCCGACGTCGGCAGCGTACCGCTCGTGAGCGACACCTCGTCCGATATGTTCAGCCGGCCGATCGACGTGCCGCGCCACGCGCTGATTTATGCCGGCGCACAGAAAAACATGGGGCCGGCCGGCGTGACGGTTGTCATCATCCGTGCCGAATTGCTCGAGCGCTCCCAGAAAACACTTCCGACCATGCTCAACTACGCCGTGCACGCGGAGAACGGGTCGCTGTACAACACGCCGCCGGCCTTTGCGGTGTACGCGCTCGGGCTCGTCATGAAGTGGCTGCGCGCACAGGGCGGCCTCGATGCGATCGCCAGGGCGAACGAGCGCAAGGCCGCCAAGCTGTATGCAGAAATCGACCGCACCGGTTTCTACAGAGGGACGGCCCAGAAAAACAGCCGATCGCTCATGAACGTCACGTTCAGGCTGCCCAGCGAGGATCTCGAGAGCCAGTTCGTGAGAGAGGCAACCGCGGCCGGGCTTGACGGACTGAAAGGCCATCGGTCCGTCGGCGGTATGCGAGCGTCCATCTACAACGCGTTTCCGGAGACAGGAATTGACGCGCTCGTCCAGTTCATGCAGCAGTTCGAGCGTACGCACGGTTAAATCGGCGGTAACGATGGGTTCGGCGCGTTTCACCGGGCGGCGACTGGTATCCGTGCTACGATCATCTCTTCGTAGTCGCCCCCCATCCCCGGACGCCGGGTTTCCCCTTGAGGTTGCGCGCGGCTTTTTCGCGGAGGTGCTTTTTGCTTTCGTCCGTTGTTCTCACGCTTGTCGTGGCCGCCATCCTCATTCAGACCGCCGTGTTCAGCACAACGATTTACCTGCATCGCACCGCGACGCACAAAGCGCTCGTGCTGCATCCGGCCCTGGAATGGGCCTTCAAATTTGCGCTGTGGTTGACAACCGGACTATCAACCCGGGAATGGGTTGCCGTTCACCG
>QHWF01000200.1:466-13155 GCA_003222455.1 Acidobacteriota bacterium | reverse complement strand
CCGCGACATCAAGGAAGGCTGGTGGGATCGCTGCGTGTTCCGCCGCGGTCTTCTCGGACTGACGGTCGGAACGGTCGCGCTCTGTTTCGTCATCGGGTTGTGGCCGGGCCTCATCGCCGCCGCCATCCACGCGGTCATGTACGTGTTCGTGCTCTCCTCGTCTATCAATGGTCTCTGCCACCACGTCGGCTACAAGAACTTCGACAACACCGCCACCAATATCCGCTTCCTCGCGCTGCTGACCGGCGGCGAGGGACTGCACAACAATCATCACGGCTACCCGCGCAGCCCGAAGTTCAGCTTCCGCCCGAGCGAAATCGACCCCGCCTGGCCGATCATCAAACTCCTGATCGCGTTCAAGCTGGCCAAGCCGTACAAGACGATTGGTGAAATTGCTCCTGAACCGGCATGAGAGTGTGAAAGCATGAAAAGTGTGACGTCTGAAGTGTGAAGTACTTCACACTTCACTTCAGACTTCACACTTCAGACTTCAGACTTCTGGAGCGGCGCCGGCGCCGGCGCCGGCGCGGTCGCCGAAACCGCAACCCGTCTTCTTCGGCCCCGGGCGCCGCGCGTTCCGTACCGTCTCCCATCAACGCGTTCCAGTGTTCGACGAGGTCGGGCGCGTCGCCGTGGATCTCGAGCCACGTGAGCGCCTCGCGGAAAATGTGGCGGTGCGCGAGCGCACGTTGCGCACGCGGACTCGCCGTCAGATCGCGCAGCCGCCGTTGCAGACCGATAATGTGGCGGAGGCGCTCCACGTCGCGGCGCGCAATCGGCAGATCCCCGAGCTTTGGTCCCGGCGCGCGGCGGTCCGGATAGGGAGGTGCGGCAGGCCTCGCCGGTCGCTCCGGCATGCTGCCGTGTTCGCCGGCATCCGCATCGCGTGCATCGAGTGCCGTCGGTTCGCTCTCACCATGTCGATGCCCGCCGTGGCCGGCGCGATCTTCGGACCGTCGTCCGTGAAGTGTGATTCCCAGAGGCGCCAGCAGGCTGCCGAGCAGAATCGCGTTGCTGAGGGCATCGGGTGTCGCGTCGAATCGGCGGCGGTACGTGTCGAGCGCCGCGAGCGAGCGCCACAGGGGCTCGGTGGCGCCGCGGTGCAGCTCGCCCGATGTCGATTCCAGCAGGCCGACCTCCGCCAGATTCCTGAACGTCGCCTCGGCCGCCCCGGCGCGTAGAATCTTGTAGTACTCCTCGAGCAGCCGCGCCGGCGAGCTTTTCGCGATCTCGCGCCGGTGCGCCCGGATCGCTTCGAGCAACGCCGGCTCGATGCTGAAATCGAGCCGCGCGGCCAGCGCAATCGCGCGAATCATCCGCACCGGGTCTTCGCACAGCCGGACGTCTGGATCGCCAATCGCGCGCACCACGCGGGCGCGAAGATCGTCGAGGCCGTCGACGTAATCGATAATCGAAAACGTGGCGATGTCGTAGAACAGCGCGTTGATGGTGAAATCGCGGCGGAATGCGTCTTCTTCCGGCGACCCGAACGTGTTGTCGCGGTGAATCAGATGTTCGTTGTGCCTTCCGTCGACGTACGCCTGGCGGTGGGCCGGCACGGGCGCGCCGGCCGCGGCCTCGACGGTCTCGGGGAAGGCGGGCGCCGGCACGGCTTCCTCGCCCTGTGCGATCTGCCGCCGGAACGTCGCGACCTCAATCACCTTCTCTCCGAACTTCACGTGGGCGAGCCGGAAGCGCCGCCCGATGATCCAGCAGTTCCGGAACAGTTTCTTCACTTGATAGGGGTGCGCCGACGTGCCGATGTCGAAGTCTTTCGGACGACGGCCAAGCAGCAGATCGCGGACGCTGCCGCCCACCAGATAGGCGATGTGATCGAACTGCCGGAGCCGGTACAGGACCTTGAGCGCGTCGGGATCGATGTCACGTCGCGAGATGGGGTGCTCGTCCCGCGGAACGATCCTCGGCTCGGTCATCGAAGGGCATTGTACCAAACCGGCGAGCTGAGCTGGCTAAGTTATTGAAGCGCAATACGTTAGCAGGCGAATACCGGTATGCTACCATCCCGGCATGAACCGTCTGTTTCTGGTGGCGCTCGTCGTGTGGCTGGTGGGCGCGACGCCTGTTCCGGCGCCGGCCGCCGACGATCCGCTCGGCCGCGCGCGCGTGCTCTACAACCAGGGGCAATTCGAGGCGGCAGTAAATGCCGCGGAGCTCGCGCGCCTGGTGCCCGGCCGCGGCGACAGCGCCGATCTCGTGGCCGCGCGCGCGTACCTCGAGCGCTTTCGTGTGAGCGACGCGTCCGACGACCTGACCAACGCGCGCGAACGTCTGCGCCGGCTGGATCCGCAGCGCCTCCCGCCGCGAGAGCGCGTCGAGTACATTGTCGGTCTCGGGGAAGCGCTGTATCTCGATCAGTCGTTCGGCGCGGCCTCGGCGGTGTTCGATTCCGTTCTGCAGAGCGGCGAGCTCACGGCGATTGGCGCGCGCGATCGGGTGCTCGACTGGTGGGCCGATGCGCAGGAGCGCGACGGACGTCCGCGGCCGGACATGGATCGGCGTGCGGTCTACCAGCGGATCCGCCTGCGGATGGAAGAAGAGCTCGCGTCGCATCCGACGAGCAGTACGGCCGCGTACTGGCTCGCCGCGTCGGCGCGCGGACAGGGCGACGTTCAAGGCGCGTGGGACGCCGCGCAGGCGGCGTGGGTCCGATCGCCTCTCGCCACCGACAAAGGCGTGACGCTGCGCGAGGATCTGGATCGTCTCGTGTTGCGCGCCATCATCCCCGATCGCGCGAAGGTGACCGCGCAGTCGCCCGATTCGCTCCGTGCGCAGTGGGAGCAGTTCAAGGAGCGCTGGAAGCGATAGCGAAGCGCCCGAATGCCGCCAGGCGCTTGGGAAAGACACGACGATCAACGCAGAACTCGCTGAATTCGCAGAGAAGTCTTAGCTCTGCGGGCTCTGCGGTTTCTGCGTTGAATGTCGTGTTGCGTCGGAATCCCGTCAAGACTTCGCGTCTTTCCAGTTGGCCCCGATCCCGATATCGACGGTGAGCGGCACGTCGAGCGTCGCCGCCGATTCCATGGCCTCGCGCACGCGCCCGACCACGTCGTCCACGCGAGCCTTCGGCACCTCGAACAGCAGTTCGTCGTGAACGGTGAGGATCATCTGAGCCTCGGGGTCCGAGCCCAGCGCCGCGTGCACGTCGATCATCGCACGCTTCATGATGTCGGCTGCCGTACCCTGAATCGGCAGGTTCACCGCCATCCGTTCGGCAGCGCCTCGAATCTGCCCGTTGCGGCTGTTCAATTCCGGCACCAGGCGCCGCCGTCCGTACATCGTCCTGACGATTCCCGTGGTGCGCCCTTCTGCGAGCGTCCGATCGATGAACGCGCGCACGCGGGGGAACCCGGCAAAGTAGGCATCGATGAAGTTCTGCGCGACCTGCTGGGTCACGCCGATGTCCTTCGCGAGGCTGAAGGCAGTCTTGCCATAGAGCAGCGCGTAGTTCACCATTTTCGCCTTGCTCCGGGCCTCGTGGCGATCGCGTGTGCTGTTCGGTCCGAAGATTTTCAGGGCCGTCTGCTCGTGAAAGTCGGCCCCGCGCCGGAACGCTTCGATCAGGAATTCGTCACCGGCCATATGCGCGAGGACGCGGAACTCGATTTGCGAATAGTCCGCCGAGATCAGCACGTGGCCGGGTTCCGCGATGAAGGCGCGCCGGATCTCGCGTCCGAGCTCGGTCCGGATGGGGATGTTCTGCAGGTTCGGATCACTGCTGCTCAACCGGCCGGTTGCCGCCACCGCCTGGTTGAAGCAGGTGTGAACGCGGCCGGTGTCGGGATTCACGAGCTGGGGCAGGGCGTCGATGTAGGTGCCTTTCAACTTCATCAACGCACGCCATTCGAGAATCATGCGGGGGAGGTCGTGCGCGAGCGCGAGCTCTTCGAGCACCTCCACAGCGGTTGACGGCACGCGGGACGTGCCGGTCCGCCTGAGGACAGGCAGCTGCAGCCTGTCGAACAGGATTTCGGACAACTGTTTCGGCGAGTTGATGTTGAACTCACCGCCCGCAGCTTCGTAGATCTGCGCCGTCCGGCGCGCGAGCTCCTGTTCGAGCCTCTGCGACTGCGCAGCGAGCGCCGGCCCATCGATGTGGACGCCTGCCCGCTCCACGGCAATCAGCACGGGAATCAGCGGACGCTCGAGCGTCTCGTACACGCCGCTCAACTGCTCCTGCGCCAGCAGACCCCGGAAGATGGGAGCGAGCTGCCCCGCGAGATCGGCGCGCTCCGCGGCGTAATCGAGGGCGGCTTCGGCCGGTACGTCGGCGAACGAGACCGCCTTCGCGCCCCGGCCACATACGTCTTCTTCGACGAGTGCCTTGTAGCTCGTGTGCTCGAGGGCAAGATCCTCGAGCCGGTGTTCCGATCGGCTGGCATCGATCAGATAGCTCGCGAGCATCGTGTCGACGTCGAATCCACGCAACGCGACGTTGTGCCGGGCGAGCACGAGTGCGTCGAACTTCACGTCGTGGCCGATCTTGCCGATCGATGCGTCTTCGAGCACCGGGCGGAGCGCGTCGAGCGCCTCGTGCACCGGCAGCGCCGCCGAGCCGAGGCTGCGGTGTCCCGTCGGCACGTAGTCGGCATCACGCGGCGCGGTCGAGAACGCAAGGCCGACGATGTGAGCGCGCATCGCGCTCGACTGATCGGGCAGCACCCGGAGGGCAAACCGCCCCGCGGCCCGCAGCCGATCGACCAGCGCGCGCACCGCTTCCGGCGTGGCGGCAATCCGGTACGACTTGCTGATCGTCCCCGCCGTCGGCGCGTACTCCTTGGCGAGACTCCGGAACGCGAGCTCGTTGAAGATCTGAAACGATCGCTCGCGCGAGCCGCCGCGGTAGCGGACCGACTCGGCGTCGAAGTCCACCGGCACGCCGGTTCGAATCCGTGCGAGCTCCTGACTCTGTCGCGCGGCATCGGCATGCCCGAGCAGCCCCTCACGATAGCGTTTGTTCTTGATTTCGGCGGCGTGCTGAAGCAGGTTGTCGAGCGAGCCATAAGTGGCGATCAGCTCGCGGGCGCCCTTGTCGCCGATGCCGGGCACGCCCTTGATGTTGTCGATCGTGTCGCCCATCAACGCGAGGACGTCGACCACCTGCTCCGGCGTCACACCAAGCTTCTCCTTGACGGCGGCGGCGTCGTACCAGGTGCCCTCGTCGCGCGGGTTGAACACGCGGATGCCGTTGCCAACGAGTTGAAAGAAGTCCTTGTCGAGCGTGACGATGACCGCGTCGAAGCCGGCGTCGACGGCCTTCAGCGCCAGCGTCCCGATGACGTCGTCGGCTTCATAGCGATCAGATGTGATGATGGGGACGCCGAGCGCTTCGCATGCCGCATGCACCATCGGGATCTGGACGGCGAGCTCATCGGGCATCGGCGCGCGATTGGCCTTGTAATCCCCGGCCAGATCGTCACGGAACGTGCGGCCGGGCAGATCGAACGACGCCGCGATGTACTGCGGCTTGTGCTCGTTGAGCAGCTTGCGCAGCATCGTGACGAAGATGTACACGGCATTGGTCGGCTGCCCCTTCGCGTTGCGGAGCAGACCGCCGTCGGCGGTGCGCACCGGCGCGTGATACGCGCGGTACATCTGCGAGCTGCCGTCGATGAGATAGACGATCGGTCTGGCCGCCATAGCAAAAATTTTGTCGCGCCGCCCGCGCGCCCACGGCACATCGCGCGACGGGGCGGCGCGGCAAAATTTTTACTATATCATTGGCGGTTATGCGGATTCGCGGCCGCACGTGCCTGATCGCGTGCCTCGTGATCGTGCACGCGGCGTGCGGCGAGGCCGGACGGTTGTTCCGCCAGTTCGAGTACGAAGAAGACGTGTACCTGTCGCTCGACGGCAGCGGCACGGTGTACGTCAACAGCTCGATTGCCGCCCTGAACGCGCTCCGGGGCACGTCGTTCGACACCGCTCCCACGGCGCGCGTCGACCGCGCCGCCGTCCGCGAGTACTACTCCGGCTCGAACCTGCACGTGTCCCGCATCACCGCGACGCGCCGCAGCAACCGTCGCTTCGTCCACGTCCGGATCGACGTCGACGATGTCCGGCGGCTCGGCGAATCGCCGGCCTTCGCCTGGTCGTCCTATCGCTTCACGCGGCAGGGAGACGAGTACGTCTACGAGCAGCGGATTGGCGCCGCCGCCGGCCGGGACGCCGGACACGCGGGATGGAACGGGCGGGAGGCCGTCGCATTCCGGCTCCATCTGCCGAGCAGAATCACCGGCCAGAACTCGGGCACCGCGGTGCGACGCGGTAACATCATCGTCTGGGAGCAGCCGCTCGCCGATCGGCTGCGCGGCGCGCCGCTGACGCTGACCGCCCGCATGCAGACCCGGTCCATCCTCTATCGCACGCTGTGGCTGTTCGGCGCGACGTTCGCCGCCGTGGCCGCGGCCTTCGGCCTCGTCATCTGGTGGGTGATGAGACGACCCGTACGAGGTTCGCATCATGCCGACACGGTTTGATCAGTTCGGCGCGAAGCCGGCGGTGCTCCGCTGCGCGCGCTGCGGCAGGTTCGTGGACTGGGAGGAAGCGCAGGTGCAGGTGATCTGTTCGTGCAAGCCGCACGTCGAATTGCCGCCGGTGCTCGTACGGGAAGCGACCGACGCGGATCGGGCCGCGGCGCGCGAGCTGTTCGCGCGCGATTTCGGCCGCACCAAGATCGTCGCTTATGGCGAAGTGATGGATATCGACCAGATGCCCGCCCTCGTCGCGGTACGATACGCCGATCCGTCCGGCGCGCTGGCCTACCGCCTCCATGGCGACGCGCTGCATATCGTCGCGCTCGCGACCGATCCGATGTGGCAGCGATCGGGCGTCGGCGGCCATCTCGTGGCCGAGGCCGAGCTGATCGCGCGGCGCCTGAACCTGCGGCGGCTGGTGGTGTCGACGACGAACGACAACCTGCCCGCGCTCTACTTCTACCAGCGGCGTGGGTATCGGATGACAGACTTCGTGCCGAGCAGCATCATCATGCACACGGGACAGGAGGTTGCCGGATTCGCGGGCATCCCCGTGCGCGACGAAGTCCGGCTGGAGAAGACCCTTGCGGAAGAATCTTGAGGGTTCCATGAGATTTCAGATTGAAGATTTCAGATTTCAGATTCATTGCAGATTGGAGATCATTGGAGATGATTCCAGTCCTGAAAACGCTATCCGCCCAGGGCAATCTGAAATCTGCAATCTGAAATCTACAATCTCGATGCACGAGTAGCCCTGGCAATCTGAACTCTGAACTCTGAAATCGTCTGAAATGCCCTGGCAATCTGAAATCTGAAATCTGAAATCTGCAATCTCGATGCACGAATACCCCTACTGGTGGGACACCGTTCCCGCGCTGCGGCTCCGTCCCGAGGACGCCGGCACCATGACGCCGCCCGTCGCCGGCGGCGAACGCGCCACGGATGAACATCACATCGGCAGTCAGGAATCAGCCATCGAACCGGGATCCAGGTTCGACGTCGTGATTGTCGGGGCCGGCTACACCGGGCTGGCCGCGGGCCGTCATCTCGCACGTGCCGGCGCATCGGTGCTGATTGTCGATCGCGAGCAGGTGGGGTGGGGCGCGAGCTCCCGCAATGGCGGGCAGGTCCTGACCGGGCTGAAGCTCGATCCGGCCACGCTCGTCGCGCGCTACGGCGAGTCGCGCGCGCGGCAGTTGTTCGATGCGGCGAGCGCGTCCCTCGAACGGCTCGAATCGCTGATTGCTCAGGAATCGATCGCCTGCGAGTACCGGCGGTCCGGCCACCTCCAGGCGGCGCACAAGCCGGCGCATTTCGAGGCCTTCCGGCGCGAACAGGCGCTGCTCTCCCGCGTCTTTCACCACCGCGTCGAGCTCGTCTCGCGCGGCGATCAGCGATCCGAGCTCGGGAGCGATGCGTATTACGGTGTGATCGTCGACGAGCGCAGCGGCGCGCTGAATCCCGCGCGCTATGTGTACGGCCTGAGCCTCGCCGCCCGGCGTGCCGGCGCGCAGATCGCGAGTCACGTCGCCGTCGATCGAGTTCGGCGGGACGCACGTGGATGGACGGTCGCCACGACACGCGGCGAGATCCATTCGCGCGACGTGCTCATGGCGACCAACGGCTACACGAACGGCGCCTCGCCCGCCCTGCGCCGGCGCTTCATCCCCGTCGGCAGCTACATCGTCGCCACCGAACCGCTGCGCCCGTCGGAAGCGGCAGCCGTGCTGCCGCGCTGCCGGATGGCGTTCGATTCCAAACACTTTCTCTATTACTTCCGTCTGACGTCCGATTCCCGATTGCTGTTCGGCGGTCGCGCGGAGTTCACCCGGCCGTCGGTCGCGACCACGCGGCGGGCCGCGGAGATCCTGCGAAACGGCCTGGCGGCAATCTTTCCGGAGCTGGCGGACAAATCGATCGAGTACGCCTGGGGCGGTAATGTCGCCTTCACGCGCGATCAACTCCCGCGAGCGGGTACGTTGAATGGCTCCGGCGACGGCCTGTTCTTCGCGGGCGGCTACTGCGGCCACGGGATCGCGATGGCCACCTGTCTCGGCGAGCTCGTGGCGCGGCGGATGGCGGGCGAGCGGATCGATCATCCGTTGTTCGACGATCGGTTTGCCGCGATTCCGCTCTACACCGGCCGGCCGTGGTTTCTGCCCCTGGTTGGCGCGTACTATCGGGTGAAGGATTGGATCCAGTAGATCTCGAGTACTCCGCCGAGCAGATGCGCGCGATGGCCGAGACCGTGGTGGCGCGGTGCGTGGACCACATTGTCAGCCTGCCGCAGCAACCGGGCTGCGGCGACGTCGAGGCCCGCGCCTTGTGCCGCGCGATGCGGGAGCCGGCGCCCGAGCATGGCACGTCGCTCGATCCGCTCCTCGACCAGTTGCTCGAGCACTGGGTGCCACGATCCTTCACCGCGCCCGGCCCCGGATATCTCGCGTTCATCCCCGGCGGCGGATTGTTTCCAGCGGCGCTGGCGGACTTCATCACCGATACGACAAACCGTTTCACCGGCATCTGGCAGGCCGCGCCGGCACTGGTGCAGCTCGAGGCGAATGCGCTCGAGTGGCTTCGCGAGTGGATGGCGTTTCCGCCCGACGCGCGCGGGTTGTTCACCACCGGTGGGTCGATGGCGACGTGGAACGCGATTCTGTGCGCGCGGGAGCGGCACCTGGGCGCCGACATTCGACCGGGCGTGCTGTATACCTCCGATCAGGCGCATCACTCCGTTCTCAAAGCGGCCAAGCTGACAGGTGTCATGCCCGATCGCGTGCGGGCGATTGCCTCCGACGAGTGTTTCCGGCTGCGGACCGACGTGCTCGAAGAGACGATCGCGGCCGATCGACGGGCCGGTCTCGTCCCGTTCGCCGTGGTGTCGAGCGCCGGCACGACCAACACCGGGGCGATCGATCCGCTGGATGCGATTGCCGATCTCTGCGCCCGCGAGAGCCTGTGGCATCACGTCGACGGGGCGTACGGCGCCTTCTTCTATCTGCGTCCGGAGCTGCGCGCCGTCCTGAGCGGTCTGCCACGCGCCGATTCGCTGACGCTCGATCCGCACAAGGGCATGTTCCTGCCCTACGGCACTGGTGCGCTGCTCGTGCGGGACGGCGCGGCATTGAGAGCCGCGCACGAAGCGACGGCCGCGTATCTGCCGGCCATGCCGCAGCCGCACGAGTTCTACGATCCGAGCCAGCACGGGCCCGAGCTGTCACGCGGCTTTCCCGGCCTTCGCGTGTGGCTCACGGTCAAGCTGTATGGCGCCGCCGCGTTTCGAGAGGCGCTCGCCGAAAAACGGGCGCTCACGATCGACGCGGTTCGCCGCGTCGCCGCTCTCCCGGGCATCGTCATCGACGCCGCGCCGGAGCTGACACTCTTTGCCTTTCATCTGACGTGGCCGGGTGCGACGCGGGCCGAGGAGGATGCGGCCACGAGGTCGCTGATGGAACAGACAACCCGGAAAGGACGGGTGATGGTGACCGGGTGCACCGCGCACGGCCGCTATCTCGGACGCGTGTGCGTGTTGAGTTTCCGGACGCACGCCGCGCAGATCGACGCGCTCGTCGATGACATGGCCGCCGCCATTCAAACGATTCGGCCATGACCGTGACGTCGCATCGAGCCCGGCTCCGTACGATCGCGTTCGAGGCCATGCGCGCGCGGGGTCTCGATCCCGAATTTCCCGCCGACGCGCTCGCCGAGGTTGCCGCATTGCCGGCGGCCCCACGATCGACGACGGAGCCGGTGCGCGATCTGCGATCGCTGCCGTGGTGTTCAATCGACAACGACGAGTCGCGCGATCTCGACCAGCTCTCGGTGATGGACGTCGCCGCGAACGGCAGCCGGAAGGTCCTGATTGCGATCGCCGACGTCGACGCCGCCGTGCAGAAGGGGTTGCCGGTCGATCGTCACGCGGCGGTCAACACCACGTCCGTCTACACGCCGGCGATGATTTTTCCCATGCTGCCGGAACGCCTGTCGACCGATCTCAGCTCGCTCGGCGAAGGCGACGACCGACTGGCCGTCGTCGTGGAGCTGACGATGTCGTCGCAGGACGACCTGACACACGGCGACGTGTATGGCGCGATCGTCCGGAATCGAGCGAAGCTGACGTACAACGCCGTTGACGCCTGGCTGACCGGAACCGGGCCGCTTCCCGCCGCGGCGGCGGCCGTGACCGGGATGGACGAGCAGCTCCGGCTTCAGGATCGAGCCGCTCAGGCGCTCGGCCGTGCGCGGCACGAGCTCGGCGCGCTGGCGTTCGAGAGCGTTGACGTGCAGTTCGTGTTCGAGGGCGATCACGTCCGCGAAATCAGGGGCCGGGCGGCCAATCGCGCAAAGGCGTTGATTGAAAACTTCATGATTGCGGCGAACGGCGTCGTGGCCCGGTTCCTCGACGAACGTGGCTTCCCGTCGATCCGGCGCGTCGTGCGCTCGCCGGAGCGCTGGGACCGGCTTCGTGAGCTGGCGGCCGGCTCGGGCGACGAGCTGCCCGCGACCGCCGATTCGAAGGCGCTTGCCGCGTTTCTCGCGCGTCGGCAAGCGGCGGCGCCCGCCGAGTTCGCCGATTTGTCGCACAGCGTCATCCGCCTGCTCGGATCGGGGGAGTACGTCGTCGATCCGCCGGGCCAGGAGCCGCCGGGGCACTTCGGCCTCGCCGTGCGCGACTACACCCATTCGACCGCGCCGAACCGGCGGTACCCGGATCTCATCACCCAGCGGCTTATCAAAGCGGCGCTGGCGCGTCGTCCTTCTCCCTACACGATCGCCGAGCTCGACGAGCTGGCGTCTCACTGCACGCGTCAGGAAGACGCGGCCAGCAAGGTCGAGCGTCAGGTGCGAAAATCAGCCGCGGCGCTCGTCATCGCGTCCCGTGTGGGCGAGCGATTCGACGCCGTGGTGACCGGCGCGTCGCCGAAAGGCACCTTCGTGCGCGTCACGACGCCACCCATCGAGGGTAAAGTTGTCCAAGGTGAGCACGGGCTGGACGTCGGCGATCGGGTGCGGGTGCAGCTCGTCGCGGTGGACGTCGATCGGGGGTTCATCGACTTCGCTCGGAACTGACGCTGTATCGTGCTCGGAACTGACGCGGACAGGGTGCTTCGAACTCACGGGGCAACGTGCTTTGAACTGACGTCTTCAAGGTGCTTTGAACTGACGTCGCAGGGTGCTTTTCACCAGGCGAAACGAACGGTTGAACGCGGAGGCCGCAAAGGCCGCAAAGAAAAACAGTATTCCTCTGCGGCCTTCGCGGCCTTTGCGTTCCAGCGGCGTCAGTTGAGCGGACGTGCTCCAAGCAGGTTGCTGAAAAGCCAGCAACCTGAAGTTTCAAGTAACAAGTCTCAAGTCAGAGCCGCCGAAATCCAGCCAAATTCCCGATAGTTGAGAGTTGAAACTTGACACTTGCAAGTTCAGGCCGCGTTTTTCAGCAGCCTGCTAGGGCGCCATCGTGAAGGAACTGTCCACGGAGCGCCAGATCCCACCGACCATCGTCCACATCCGGAGGTATACCTTCTGGCCCGCCTTCCCGCCAAGCCCCAGGGCCGGCGACTTTCCGGCATTCGCCAGGCTCCACGATGTCGCCGTTGTGGAGTTCGTGCATCCGTCGCAGATCTCTTCCGAATCGATCAGGTCCTTCGCACCCACGGTCGACCCGACGTAGACGTAGTACTTCTGCGCGTTGGGCACGCCCGTCCACTGAATCAGACCGGTCGGGCTCACCCCCGTCGCTCCGTTGGCCGGCGCGATCACGGTCGCCTTGAGTATGGGGGCACCGCTGGCCGCCGTGAACGTGATATCGATAGACCGCCAGACACCCGCCTTCTTGGTCCACAGCCGCGCGTAGAGCAACTGGCCCGCCGGCAATCCATACGCCTGATACGTCGTACCTTGCAGCTCGCCAGTGTTCACCAGATCCGTCGCGCCGAGCGACGAGCCGATATACAGGTAGTAGGCTTGAGCGTCGGCTACCGCCGTCCACTCAATCGGCTGGGATGTATCGACGTCTGTCGCCCCATTGAGCGGCGTGATGAACTGCGCGACCGGTGGGGCCGCCGGATCGTTCACGGTGATGGTGTGGGCTTCATCCCCGCATTTGGTCGTCGCGCCGTCGTTGTAGCTGTCCCCGCTGTACTCCGCAATCCACCGGAACGTTCCCTTCAGATTTGGAAGTTGCGCCTGACCAGAGTT
>QHWF01000200.1:0-429 GCA_003222455.1 Acidobacteriota bacterium | reverse complement strand
ACGTTGCCCGCACACGTCGCGTCGTCGGGGCCGTAGAGCTTGAACGTGACTGTCCCTCCGGAACCTCCTGCACGGATGCCGGTCCCTGTGAGTGAATCGTGCAGCACCCAGCTCATGTCCGAACCGACCGTCGGGTTGGCTTTATCATCGCTGTTGGTGATCGTGCAGGTCACGGTGCCGCCAATCGCCACGGTTCCCGCGCAGCCCACCGCGCCCGTTTGCGTGTAGCCGCTCACGCTGCTCTCGGTGACGATGTAGGAGCCCGTAGTCATGTCGATGGTCACGCCCGGCGCTTCTGTTCCCGGCACCGACCGCGAACCGCCAGGAATCGCCGAGCCACTCGCTGTCAGCGTGAAGGCACTGGCCGTTAGCGTCCCACCGTTGTCATTGACCACATGCTTGATCAGCGTCAGACGGGGCGGCAGATCG
>QHWF01000199.1 GCA_003222455.1 Acidobacteriota bacterium | reverse complement strand
ACGGAATTCGATCTTCGACGGAACTTTGTACGGCGCGAGTTTCTCGCGGCAGAAGGCGCGCAGTTGCTCCTCGGTGACCGAGTGTCCGGCGCGCAGCACCGCCCAGGCCTTCACCGCTTCACCTCTGGCCGGGTCTGGAATGCCGGCCACGCCGACCTCCGCGACCGCCGGATGCGTGGCGAGCACCTCCTCGATCTCCCGCGGCCACACTTGATACCCGCTCGTTTTGATCAGATCTTTCATCCGATCGACGATGAAGAGATATCCGTCCTCATCGAGATAGCCGAGATCGCCGGTGTGCAGCCACCGGCGCGTGCCCTCGTCGTCCACGTGATCGCGCAGCACCATGGCCGTTTCTTCCGGCCGGTTCAAATACCCGCGCATCAGTTGTGGCGCGGCCAGCGCCACTTCGCCGACTTCGTGTGCGCCCAGCACCCGCGTGCCCTGTTCCGCGTCGAAAATACGGACCCGGACGTCGGGCAGCGGCATGCCGACCGAACCAATCTTGTTCGGACCCTTGACCGGATTGACGCACAGCGCCATCATCGCTTCGGTCAGCGAATACCCCTCGACGATGCGCCCGCCGGTCATCGATTCGAAACGGCTCTTCGTCTCGGCCAGCAATGCCGACGCGCCGGAAAAACAGAGCCGGATCGACTTGAAATCGACCTTGCCGCTCCGGACGTCCGCGTGGCCGAGCAGCGCGTTGTACAGCGTCGGGACGCCGTTGAAGAACGACGGTTTGACGCGACGAACCGTCGCGAGCAGATCGGCCACGTCGCGAGGATTCGGCACCAGCGCGATCGCGCTGTGGTTGATCATCGAGAGCGCCTGCACACCCACGTTGCCGTAGACGTGAAACAGCGGCAGCGGAAGGAACAGGACATCGTCCGGTCCGTCCAGCGCCGAGTCGTTCCACGATTTGATCTGCAGACCGGCGTGCACGTACGCGGCATGTGTGCCGAGCACGCCCTTTGGCGTGCCCGTGGTGCCGCCGCTCATCAGCACCACCGCGACGTCGCCCGGTTCGGCCACCGGCTGCGGCGCAGGCCGGCGACGATTGACGAGCAGCAGGTGGGCGAAGTCGTGATCGCCAGGACGGAGCGTCACACGATCGCCCTCACGTTTTTCCCGGAACAGCGTGAACAACAGCCGGAGCGCCGGCGGAAAATATTCCTTGATGTTCGTCGCCACCACGCGCCGCAGCGGAGTTCGCGGCTGCACCTTCTTGACGCGCTCGTAAAACCGCGTCAGCGTGAAGATGGTCTCGATGCCGTGATCGCGCAGCGGCCCTTCGAGCTCGTACTCGGTATAGGTGGGATTCAGCGGGGCGACGATGGCGCCTATCTTCCACGCGCCAAACTCGGCGATGAAGAACTGTGGACAGTTGGGCAGCATCAACGCGACGCGATCGCCGCGTTTGACGCCGAGCGACTGCAACGCGGCCGCGCAGATGTCGCTCAGGCGATCGAGCTGGCCATAGGTGATCGTCGCGCCCTTGAACAGCAGCGCGGCATGCGCCGGGCGCGCCCGCGCAGCCTTGGCGAGGTAATCGATCAGCGTGCACTGCGGATACGGTTCGAGTGTTGCGGGAACGTCCTGGTCGTAGTGCGCCAGCCAGGGCGCTGCAGGGGCCATCGCCGCTGCGATCTTACCGCTAGAAAGAACGTCACGATCGAACGCAAAGGCCGCAAAGGCCGCAAAGACAGAACAGTATTTCTTAGCGGCCTTCGCGGCCTTTGCGTTCCAATACTGCGCTTCTACCAGGTCCCTGGCACGCCCAGCTTGACGCGGTACGAGCCGTCTTCAAGCCGCTCGCGGTAGACGGTGTGACAGGCGCCGCACTGTTGGCCGAGGGTCGCGGCCGAGCTCTTCGCGCCTTCCCAATTGCTCGTGGCGGCCGCGGCGTCGACACTTTCCGCCGCCTTGCGCGCCTCCTGCGTCCACTGGATGGCATTGGACTTTCCCTTGCTCTTCCAGAACGCCTCTGCCTGCGTGAACGCCTGCTTCAATACGGTGGCGTGTTCCTTGGCGAGGTTCACATCCATTTTCTCGATGTCGCTTCGCAGTGCCGTGTTGGCCGGCCCCACCTGCTTCATGATCTTCGTCAGCACCTCATCGTCGGCCGTCACCGGCGGCAGCGGTTTCTTCGCCACGTCGAGTCCGGCCGAGTTGACGACCGCCGTTGCCAGCAGCGCCGGTTTGCCCTTGTACTTCGCAATCACGTCGGCTGGAAGATCGACCTTGTAGTCTTTGCTCTTCTTCGCGATTTCCTCGGGATCGAACCGGACGACTTCACCGATCACCGTCACGTAGGTGTTGAGATCGACCGGACTGTTCATCCGCGGTGCGAGAACCAGTATTTCCTTGCCTGTGCTCTTCGTCTTGTCCTGATCGATCGAAAAAGCGAGCAGTGCCAGCGTCTGTTCGACTGCAGCCGTGACGGTGACCCATTCACCGAAATAAGGGTCCGGGTTGGCAGCCAGCGTGCTGGCGGCCAGTGGGACGAGCGGCTTGGGCGGCGTTCCCGGCGCGGGCGGCGGCGGCGCGGGTTGAGCCGGCGCCTGGGTGGACGGCTGCGCCGGCGGTTGTGCAGGTGCCTGCGGAGGCTGTTGTGCGCTCAACGACACGAGCGCGACGAGAAGCACACCGGCGCCTGCGGCAGTGACCACCCGACCGGACCTGGCGTTCATGACCGTCTCCTCATTGCGGATTGCGGATTGCGGATTGCGCATTGGCGATTGGGGATTGGGGATTGGGGATTGGGGGATAGCCGATCCGCGATTTGTCAATCCGCATTCCGCAATCCTCAATCCGCAATCAGATGAGCCGGCGCGAGCAACATCAACAGCAAGGCTTTCTGTCCATGCAGCCGGTTTTCGGCCTGATCGAATACGACTGAGGCATCCGATTCGAAGACCTCGGTCGTGACTTCCTCGCCGCGGTGTGCCGGCAGGCAGTGCATGAACAGCGCGCCCGGCCGGGCATGTGCCATCAACGCTTCATTCACCTGGTATGGCGCGAACACGCGTCGCCGGACCTCAGCCTCGGACTCCTGCCCCATCGACGTCCACGTATCAGTGTACACGGCATCCGCGCCGGTCACCGCCGCAGCCGGCTCGCTGAACAGCCGCAGACGGGCCCCATAGCGGGCGGCGCTCGTTGCCTGTTGCACGACGGCGGCGGGCATCTGATAGGCCTCGGGGCTGGCCAAGTGAACGTGCACGCCGAGCATGGCCGCGGCGTGCGCGAGCGAGGTGGCGACGTTGTTGCCGTCGCCGATATAGGCAATCGTCCGTCCTCGCAACTGGCCCAGGTGCTGCTGGAGCGTCAGCATGTCGGCGATGGCCTGGCATGGGTGTTCTTCGTCGGTCAGTGCGTTCACGACGTGCAGGCAGCGTGTCGCCGCCGCAAATTCGCCGAGCAGACGCTGCGAGAACGTCCGGATGACGATCGCGTCGATCCACCGCTCGAGATTTCGCGCCACGTCGGCAACCGGCTCGCGCTGACCGAGCGCCACGTCGGGCTGCAGCGCGACCACCTGGCCGCCGAGCTCGCGGACGGCGATCTCGAATGTCGTTCTGGTGCGCAGCGACGGCTTCTCGAACAGCAGTGCCACATGACGGCCGTTCAAGGCCGCGGCCATCGGCGCGTGACGGCCAAGCCCCCGGTCCTCCTTCAACTGCGCGGCAAGGCGCAGACATCGCTCGAAGTCGCGGGCATCGAAGTCGAGCACCGACAGGAAATCCTTCCGGCGGGCGAGTGTGGCTGGCGTCATCGTGTTCTACGTCCGATAATCCGCGTTGATCCGCACGTATTCCGCACTCAAATCGCACGTCCATACCGTGGACGATGCGTCGCCAGCGCCAAGATGAACCGACACCTGAATGTCCTTGCCCTCGAGATACGTCGCCGCCTCGGGCGCAGCCTCGTCGTACGGCCGCCCATCCTTGAACAACACAATCGGCCCGATCGACACCGCCGAGCGTTCGAGCTCGAACGCAACACCAGCACGCCCGGCCGCGGCAATCAACCGGCCCCAATTCGGGTCGCCGCCATGAACCGCGGTCTTGACGAGCGGCGAATTAGCAATGGTTTTTGCCGCGCGCCGCGCCTCCGCCGCCGTTGCCGCGCCGGTGACGATCACGGTGATCAGCTTCGTGGCGCCCTCGCCGCCGCGCACGATGCCGAGCGCAAGCTCGCGGCATACGTCGCGTAAGCCACCGACAAACGCGGGATACGTGGCCTCGTCCACGACGGCGCCGCTGGCGCCGTTGGCGAGCAGCATCACGCAGTCGTTCGTCGAGCACTCGCCATCCACAGTGATGGCGTTGAAGCTGTCGTTGACCGCCTCGCGGAGCGCGCGGTCGAGCAGCGGTGCGGGCACGCTGGCATCGCTGGTGACGAAGGCGAGCATCGTGGCCATCATCGGCTCGATCATCCCGGAGCCTTTCGCCATCCCGCCGATTGCCGCGTCGCGCGCACCAATCCGGAGGCGCGCCGATGCCAGCTTGGGAAAGGGATCGGTCGTCATGATTGCGCGGGCGGCGGCCGATCCCTGATCGGCGCTGAGCGCCCGGATGGCAGCGGGCAGCCCGGCGCGAATCTTTTCGATGGGCAAGGCGACGCCGATGACGCCCGTGGACGCGACGAGCACCTGATCGGCCGGACAGTTCAGGAGCTGCGCCGTTTCAGAGGCCATGTGACGAGCCGCCTGCATTCCGGTCTCGCCGGTGCAGGCGTTGGCGCATCCGCTGTTGACGACGATCGCCGATGCCATCGAGCCCGAGCGCGCGAGATGCTGGCGCGAGACGATGACCGGCGCCGCCTGGACACGGTTCGTGGTGAAAACGGCAGCGGCGTGCGCCGGTGTGTCAGACACGATCAGCGCGAGGTCCAGAGCGTTCGCCGGCTTGATTCCAACGCCGATGCCTGCCGCACGAAAGCCCTGGGGCACCGCGACGCCCGACCGTGCGCCGACTCGTGTGGCGCCATGGCTCGTCGCCGCCAAAGTCGTGTCGCTCATCGTGTCATCGCCAGCGCTGCCGACGCCGGCCTGCCGGCGCCGCGTTCCGCATCGAATGCCGTGTCGAGCGGGACGACCATCGCGTACTGCCCGCACGCCCGGAAATGCGGGCACTTCACGCAGTCGGTGAAAATCTTCTCGAGCAGCCACGTGTGCGGCACGATCGAGAATCCCATCTCGCTGAAGTAGCCCGGCGCATGGGTGAACGCGCACAACTTTTCGAATCCCTGGCGCCGCGCCCGCCGGCGGAGCTCGTCGACGATTGCCCCGCCGATTCCATGGCCGCGTGCCGCGCGATCCACGGCGAGCGAGCGTACTTCGGCCACCTGCGGGCTCAAGGCGGCAAGCTCGGCACATCCGACGATTTTCCGTCCGCGCACGGCGACGACGAATCGAGCCGCGTGCACCGCGAGCTCGGAACGCGTGCGTGGAAGCAGATGCCCCTCTTCCAGGTTCGCCTGAATCAGCGCGTACAACCTTCGGGCTTCGGACGGTTCTGCCGGTCTTAGTGCGATTCGGGTTCCGACTGATTGCGTCATGACTCCGCTCCGACGACTCCGAGCGCCGCGTCCAGCCGGCCGAGCGCCTCGTCGACATCGGCTTCCGTAATGACGAGCGGCGGCAGCAGCCGGACGACCGTTTCCGCGGTGCGGTTGACGACGACGCCTCGTTCGAGCGCTGCGGGGACGACCGACGTCGCATCCCTGGTAAGCTGCAGGCCCCACATGAGGCCGGCGCCCCGAACCTCTTTCACAATCGAATGCCGCGCAGCCAGCGATCGCAACCGCTCCTCGAAATGGCGGCCGACCCGAGCGACATGGGCCGTCAAGCCCGACGCAAGCTCGTCGAGCACGCAGAGCGCGGCGCGGCACGCCAGCAGATTGCCTCCGTACGTCGTGCCGTGATCGCCAAACGAGATCGTTTCGGCGACCTCCCGGCTCACCAGGGCGGCTCCCACCGGAAACCCGCCGCCGAGCGCCTTGCCAATCGACACCAGATGTGGCGTGAGCCCGAGGGCGGCAAAATAGAACGGCTGGCCCGTCCGGCCCATGCCGCACTGGATTTCGTCGGCGATGAACAACGCGCCGCTCGTTGCGCACGCGTTCTGAATCGCGGCCGCGAATGCCGGCGTGAGCGGGCGGATGCCGCCTTCGCCGATGATCGGCTCGGCAATGATGGCCGCCGTCGATCGACTGACCGCCGATGCCAGCGCCGCCGCGTCGTTGACGGGCACAAACTTGACCGTCGGCAAGAGCGGCTCGAACGGCTTGCGATAGTGTTCGTCCGACGTGACCGACAGCGAACCGAACGTGCGCCCGTGGAACGATTCGTTGAGCGCGATGAACTCCGCCCGCGGCTCGCCCTTCGTGTACCAGTAGCGGCGCGCGAACTTCAGGCACGCTTCCACCGCTTCCGT
>QHWF01000198.1 GCA_003222455.1 Acidobacteriota bacterium | reverse complement strand
ACGGCCGCTGCGCTGACGAGCGGAAGCGCGCCGGGAAGCTGAACGTCCTGCACGTAACTCCCGACAATCTTCGCCAGCGCGAAGCCACCACCGGCACCGGCGGCGACGCCGAGCGCGGCCATCACCGCCCCTTCGCTGAGCACGGCCGCGAGCAGGTGATGCGGCGGCGATCCGACCGCGAGGCGGATGCCGAACTCGCGTGTGCGGCCGCTGACCGAGAACGCCAGCACGCCGGCGACGCCGACCACCGAAATCACGAGCGCGACCGCGGCAAAGCCGCCAAAGACGATCGTGTTCAACCGATTGGGCGTCAACACCTCGGCGCGGACGTCCTCGAGCGTGCTCGCGCGCTCCACCGGTGTGTCCGCGGACAGCTCGCGCACGATTCGCGTGATGATCGGCACGAGCGTGTATGGATCCGTCCGCGCGTGCACGAACAGCCGCCCGGCGCCGATTTCCTGCTGCGCCGGGTGATAGACGAGCATGGCCGGCGCGGGCTCGATGGTTTCGTCGTTCACATCTGCGACCACCCCGACGATGCGGCGCGGGTCTGTGCTGACGCCGATGAACCGCATGACGCTGTCCGTCCACAGCAGATGCCGGTTGATCGGATCCTGTCCCGGAAACAGACGCTGGGCGAGCGTGGCGCTGACGATGACGACGCGCTCCGTGCCGCTGCGATCGGCATCGGTGAAGTCGCGTCCCGATACGAGCGGGACGCCGAGGGCGGCGAAGAAACCGGGCGACACCGACCGGAACTTCGCCCGCGGATCGTCTTCGCCCGGCACGCGCTTCAAGCCTTCGACGGAAAATTGAAAGCCGGGCCCGAAGTTCCCCGCATCACGCCACGGAACGGTGCTGCCGAGGGCGACGCGATCGACGCCCGGCACGGCGGACAGGCGTTGCTGGACTTCGCGATACAGCTCGAGGACCTGCGCCGGTGTTCGACCGTACGACGACACCGGGATATTGACGGCGAGCACCGACGTGTTGAATCCAGGATTCGTCGCCTGCAGCGCCAGCAGCGTGCGGAGCAGCATCCCGGCGCCCGCGAGCAACACGAATGACGCCGCAATCTGAATCACCGCGAAGGCGCGCAGCCGGCGAGCCGTGGATCCCGTGATGCGGACCCCGCCGCTCGACAAGCCAAATCCCTGCGACGCGCCAGACGAGGGCAGGCGCGGGACGAAGGCCAGGAGAAGCGCAGCCGCAACCGCCAGCACCACGCCGACCCAGAGCAAGCTCGAATCGAGCGTCAGCTCGAGCGCCCGCACCGAAAACCGGGCGGCGTAGTGGGCCAGCACATCGACCATCGGACCGGCGATGATGACGCCGAGTACCGCGCCGCTCACACACAGGATCAGGCTTTCGGCGAGCAACGTCCGTCGCAGCGCGCCCGTGCCGGCGCCAAGCGCGGCCCGTACGGCCAGTTCCGATTCGCGCCGCACGCTGCGCGCCAGAATGAGATTGGCCACGTTCGAGCAGGCGATCAGGAAGATGAGGCCGGACGCCGCCAGCAGCACGAGCAGCACGGTCCGCGCCCGCGACGTAATCTGATCGCGAAGGCGAACGACGTTGACGCGGTAGTCGGCAAAGGCCTTGTAGGTCTCCGGATGCGCGGCGACCATCCCCTGGTGCACGGTCTGGATCTCCGCACGGGCAGATTCCAGATCCACGCCGGGAGCGAGCCGCCCGAAGATCTCCGTCATCCGATGCTCGCGGCCCGTGACCATCGTTGCCGACATGTGATGGGGGCTGGTCACGACATTGGCGATCACTTCGGTTTCGGACGGGTACGGCACGGACGGTTCCAGCACGCCGACGATGGTGGCCGAACGCGTGCCGAGGCGGATCGTCTTGCCGATGACCGTCGGATCGCCTTTGAGCGACGTCATCCAGAACCGATGCGTGAGCACCGCCGCCCCCGCCGCATTCGGGCCATCGTCGCCGGTATTGAGCAGACGGCCCAGGACCGGACGCAGTCCCATGACGTCGAAGTACGAACCGCCGACCACGCCGGCGCGCACCTGGTGCGGGTCGCCGAGCCCGACCATCGTGAAGGTAATGGTTGAAAAGTCGCCGAGCGCCGTCACGCTCTTCAAACCGGATCGAAGATCCTGGATCTCCGGAACCGAGAACGTCGTGTTCTCGGCGCCGAGCCCGGGGGCACTCTGACGGATGTAGACGAGGCGATCTTCGTCGCGATTCACCAGCGGGCGCAGGAGCACGCCGCGCACGACGCTGAAGATGGCGGCGTTCGCCCCGATCCCGAGCGCCAGCGTCAACACGACCGTCAGGGAAAGTCCCTTCGCACGAAGGAGCGAACGGAGAGCAAACTTGAGGTCGGCGACGAAAGTCATGATTCCGTTTCCTCCGAACCGTGACCACCCGGCGCGTCGCGCCCTGCGGGCGCTATACACCATGATGCGTGTGGGATAAAGAATTGTAGCTCAAACCTGCGATGGGGGAAGCCCGATCTCCACACGAATTCGCGTCGTACCGCCATGCGAGGGCCGCGTGCGGATTTCGATTGCCGTCGGCGCCCGAATGAATCAACAATCTTCCGTGAAGCTGGTGTTGTTCGTCGAGGACGAGTCGGCATCGCGCCGCGGATATGTGATGTATCTGACGGCCGCGGGGTTCAACGTCCAGGAAGCGGCCACGGGCCAGGCGGCGCTGAGCGCGGCACGCGCGCGGCGGCCGGACGTGATCGTGCTCGACCTCGGCTTGCCCGACATCGATGGGTGGGAAGTGGCGCGGCAGCTCAGGGCGGCCCCTGCCACAGCAGCGGTTCCGATCATTGCGCTGACCGGTTCGGACTTGCCGCACGAGCGCGTCAGCGCGATGCGCGCCGGATGCGATCGTCATCTCGCCAAGCCCTGCGTGCCGCAGCATCTCCTCGAGACGATTCAGTTGTGTATCGGCGAATTGGAACGCAAAGGCCGCGAAGGCCGCTGAGGATTACTGTCTTTCTTTGCGTCCTTTGCGGCCTCCGCGTTCGATCGTGATGTTCGCTTTAGCGCAGCGCCGCGGCGATTGCCGCCGGCTCGAGCTTCTGTGTCAGCACGCGGGCGCCAGGCACTCTGAACTGCTCGCCGGCGTTGTGCACGATGACCGGTCCAGCCGCCATGGCGAGTGCGGTGCGAAAATCGCCGGCACGCCGGATGCCGGGGATATAGAGCCGTTCAACAAAGTCGTGATCGCTGGCAGGGTTGAACCGATCCACGTCGACAACGGCGCGTGCGGCGGGCACGGCCGCCAGTGCCAGGAGCGCCGCCGGTCCGAACGTTCCGCCGGCGACGAGCATCGCGCCGCGATTCTCCTCGAGCGCGCGCACGATGTCGGCGACGCGCTGACTCGCAGCCGTTCGATTGTAGGTGTCGAAGTGCTCGACGGCTGCGGCCGCGTCCGCATCGTACGGCGTCGCATGCATTGCCCGCACAGAAAAGCCCGCCCGGCGGAGAGCCGCTTCCACGTCGCGGTTCTCACCGGCCATCACGACCGTCTTCACGTTCGCCGCGCCGGTTGAAGCCTTCCGGCGTTCGAGCGACAACGCATGGAGCAGGGCGCTCTGGAGCACCTGTGAGCCCGCCTCGTTCAACTGACGGCCGGCCATCTCGATCCACTGGCTGGTGACCTGCTCGGCCGACAGCGCACCATCCGGCAGCGATCGGCCCTCGAACACCAGAAGATCGGAGAGACGTTCCGGGGCGAATGGACGCTCGTTGACGCGCACGTCGGCCGGCGCGTGCTGGAGCCAGCGCGCCATCCAGCTGTACATCGCTTCGCGGCTGTCCTTGTTGTAGTTGTGCGGCGCCTGGAATTGAACCGAGTAGACGTGGTCCTCTGCGTTGAACAGGGCGTAGATGCGGCGCATCGCGGGATGCTCGAGCTGTGGCGTTTCGTTCGTCCAGTCTCCGGTGGCCGCCACCATCAACAGCGGTCGCGGCGCCATCAGCGCGGCGAGCTCGACGTTGTTCGTGTCGAGCCGGAGGCCCGGCAGATTCTCGCAGAGACAGCCACCCTGCATGTGCAGCGAGATCATGTTCACCGGCGCGGCGACCTTGATGCGTGCGTCGACGGCGGCGAGGAGAAATGTCTGTGTGCCACCCCCTGATTCGCCGGTGGCGCCGATGCGATTGCGATCGACGTCGGGCAGCGACTCGAGAAAGTCGATGCTGCGGATGCTGTTCCACAGTTGCAGGCCCGACAGGCTGAGTCCCCACAGCTTTTCGCGCTGACCGCCGAATTCGTGCGTCAACTGGCGGCTGTCGTTGAAGCCGATCATGTCGTAGGTGAAGACCATGAACCCCTGACGCGCGAGATTGATGGCGCGGCCCGGTCCCGACATGATGTCGGTGTTTTCCAGGCGGCCGTACGGCCAATGGCCGTGCGGCGACAGGATCGCCGGGAAGGGCCCTGTGCCTTCGGGACGATACAGGTTGCCGGTGACGTA
Organism: Acidobacteriota bacterium; assembly: GCA_003222455.1. GTDB lineage: Bacteria > Acidobacteriota > Vicinamibacteria > Vicinamibacterales > CAVVIG01 > QHWF01. The sequence goes on along the minus strand of QHWF01000198.1, from coordinate 5,191 downwards.
GAAGCCCGGCAGGCTCTCGAAGTAGACCTTGACGACCGAGTACTCGCGGCGGCGCACTTCGCCGAAGACATGCGGACGAAGCGGCGTCCTGTCGGGAAACGGGACCAGGCCGGCCGACGCGAGCACGTGCTCGCGCAGGTACGAGGCGCGCGGTTGCCACTCGGCGAGCGTCGCGTAGTGAGGAGGCGCGAAACGATCGTTCAGGGTTCGGTACGGCGTCCGCGTGGAATCCTGCGCGGACGCACCAAGGACACCAAGGACAGCAAGGACAACAAGGACCCCAGGGACACAAACGGCTGCCGTGGCGCTCCTGAAATTTCGCAACGCTGGCCTCGTCGATCAGGTAGACAAACTCGCGGCCACGATTATAAACGAGACCTTGACGTAGACGCTTTGCAGGGAAATGCAACCACGAAGACACGAAGACACGAAGAGCACACGAAGAAGAGAAGATGGGTTGGAGCACGCTTCTCCAGTGCAACCAACGGGGTGAGGCTGTAGGCTATCGGCTGTGACCCGTTCGGTTTCTCGTTCCGCGTTCGACCTGTTGCCCCGCGTCAGGCTTGCTGTGCTGCCAACGCCGCTCACCGAAGCCGCGGGGCTGCGCGAGGCGCTCGGCGGACCGGCCCGGTGCCCGCGCATTCTGTTGAAGCGTGACGATCTGACCGGGCTGGCCCTCGGCGGCAACAAAGCACGCAAGCTGGAGTTCCTGATTGGCGACGCGCGTGAGCAGGGCGCGACATGCGTGATCACCACGGGCGCGGTGCAATCCAACCACGCGCGGATGACGGCCGCCGCGGCATGCGTCGCGGGACTTGGCGTCACGCTGGTGCTGACCACCACCGAGCCCGACCCGCCGCGCCAGGGCAACTATCTCCTCGATCGCCTGTTCGGTGCGCGTATCCATCTCATCGCGGCGGGACCGGATCCTCGAATCGCCGTCGCGCCCGACGAAGAGGCGCGCGTGCGGGAAGTCGTCGAGCAGTCGCGCGCCGACGGTGAGCGTCCGTACGTGATTCCGGTCGGCGGGTCGAGCGGGATCGGCGCGCTCGGTTACGCGGCCGGCACGCAGGAACTGGTCGAACAGCTCGCTGCGATGCAGCTGGCGCCGACGCGTCTCTACTACGCCAGCGGCTCCCGCGGTACGCAGGCGGGACTCGAGCTGGGATCGCGATTGTTTCCAGCGCCGTACCGGCTGTGCGGCATTGCGGTGAGTGGCGGCGAAGAGGAGAAACGGCTGCGCGCCGCCCGGATCGCGAACGAAGCCGGCGCACGGCTGGGGGCGGACGTGGCCATCGCGCCCACGGAGCTCCGCACCAATCAGGATCACATCGGTGCCCAACGCGACGGCGTGCTGCTCGATCCGACCTATACCGCGAAGGCCATGGCGGCGCTGATTGCCGATGTCCGATCCGGCGCGATCGCGCCGGACGAAACCATCGTCTTCCTGCACACAGGAGGCGTTCCCGCGCTGTTCGCGCATGCGGCTCTGTTCGAGTGAGCCGTCGTGTTCACGACGATCAACGCAGAATCGCGGAACGCGCAGAACTAACCTGTGAAGTGTTTGCGTTTTCTTCTTCGTGGCTTCGTGGCTTCGTGGCTTCGTGGCAAAAAATGCGGCCAGCACCAGAATCCATCGACGGAATGAGAGTCGGCGCCCTCGCGTGTCCCAGAAGCCCAGCTACTTCTTCAGGGTCGCACCCGTCAGCTGCGCAATGGCGCCGAGCGTGGTCTGTGCCGCGTTCAGACCAAGCCGAAAATCCTTGTCGGTGTACGTCGCGAACAGGTCGGTGGGCTGATGCCATTGCGGGTCCCACCCGGCGCCGATCTGCTCGCCGCGTTCGTTCTCGCGCAGGCTGATCGCCGGAATCAGGTCCTGGAACGGTCCCGAGTCGGTGTTCGTCATATGGCTGCCGACGGCGGCCGGATAATCGGTCGCGTACTTCTCGTTCGCGGCTTCGAACAACCACGCGAGCTTCTGGCTTTCGGGAGCCGTCTTCGAACTCATCTGAAACTCGATGTTCACGTCGGCTTCGGGCCTCTGTTCCTTGTTCATTGAACCGTCGGCGCGCGGCATGCCGTGATCGAACATCATCATGTCGTGCTGCACCATCCCGAGCCATCTCGGCTCGGGGTATCTGCCGGAGCCCGGCGGGTCTTCCTGGCCCTGCATCGGGCTGCGCTGCGCGATGTAAGCGCGCGCGGCCTGGGATCCGGTCTCCTCGTTGTTCCAGAGGGCGAACCGGATGCTCCGCTCCGTTTCAACGTCGCGCATGCTGAAGACACGCGCCAGCTCCATCACGAGCGCGGTGCCGGAACCATCGTCGTTCGCCGCCTCGCCCCAGCCATGGCCATCCATGTGGGCGCCGACGATGTACATTTCGTCGGCGTGTGAGGTGCCGGCCTTGGTGCAGTACACCATCTCGCGCGGGCCGGGCGTGGCCGCCTGCATGTTCAACTCCCGCAACGTGACGTCGGGCTGCATCATCGGATCGGTGTTCACGCCCGTGCGCGCACGGATCCCACGCAAGCGTCCGCCGCCCTGCGCCTGATCGGGCCCTCGGCCGCCGCCGGCACCGCGTCCCGCGCCGCCTCGACCCTGGGTGGCAGGAGGCTGGTACTCGTATTTGATCCGATCCGTCGGGCAGCCGTAACTTTTGAGCTGGGCCTCGATCCAGTCGACCGCCGCGCGATTACGGTCCGTCCCCTGACGCCGATCCCCGAATTGGGTGAGACCTTTCACCGTCGCTTTGTAGCGTTCGAGCTCCAGCCGGCCCGCGAGCGCCTTGATCGGGTCGTCGGCCGGTGGTCCCGACGAAGGCGATTCGCCGCGCTGCGCGGCAGCCGGAACCATGAGTAACCAGAAGAATCCGCATACCGCGTATAACACGCTCCGACGCATCTTCATCCTCCGCGGAGAGTGTATAGCGGTTCCAACAGCCCGTAGTGAAAGTCCGGCGGCGCCCCGAATGCAGGCGGAGTCTTAGTGCTGCCTTTCATAAATACGGTGACGCACCGAGGGCGGCGAGGCGCCCGCATCGCAAGGCGCGAGGAGGGAGAATACCGGGAGTATTTGACCGACGAGCAACGCCGCGAGGCGGGATGCATCGCCGGCCGAATGCCAACGTATTTATGAAAGTCAGCACTTAGCACACGCTGTTGTCAATGTGCGGGTTTTAACGAAGGCGCGTACATGGCCGCATAACTGAGATACTGACGAACAGCGTCGCGCGGATAGGTGACGCGCACGCTCGTGACATGACCGCTGGCGTCGAGCTGCGCGGTCAGTTCCGGGTTGATACCCGCCCAATATGTCGGCAGGTCCAGCTGCCGGTAGCGCGCCACGACCTGATCGCGCAGCTTCGGATCGAAATGAACGCCGTACTTGTCGATCAGCGCTTTGATGGCATCGTAGTCGCCCTCGGCTTTGATTCGCATCAGTTCGGCGAGCAGGAGGCCGACGCCCTCACGCATTTTCTGATAGTCCTTCACCCTGACGTAAGTCTTGCCATTGCGGTCGAACTGTTCGATCGCACCGGTCTTGTCCCTGATGAAATTCGCGATGAGCGCGCGCCCTCGCTGATGATCCTCTTCAATCGTGTCGCCCTTCGGGATGCGGCGCAGCTGCGTGAGGGCGACCCGGGCGGCGCCGTCGTACATCGTACGGGCCACGCCTTCCTGGTCCGAAACGAGCCCCAGCTCCTTCAACTTCGGATCCCAGATGTTGAACAGCCCCATCAGATCGGCCCGTGCTTCTTCGAGCGTCGAGAAGTACTCCTTCAGGAACGGTTCCGCGCCGGTCTTGAGCCGCTCCGAGAGCTTGCCCGAGCCATGGCCGATCACTTCGTGCAGGGCCGTGAGCATGTCTTCCGCATCCTCGCCGAAGCGGTCGGCCCGCTGCGTTTCCTCCTGTGACACAGCGAATTCGCTGGCGACCGCGCGGGAGCTCGCCTTCGAGAGGGCATGACTGCTGCCGAGCAGGAGGAAATTCTTCGACCCGAACTCCTCGCGAATCTGGTTTTCGTTCGGCAGGTTGTCGCCGATGGTCGTCACGTGGAAGTCACCCGTTTCCACCAGCACTTCGACCGCCTTCACGACGGGTGGCTGAAACGCCTGCTTCTTGTACCTGGCGTCCCACGGGGCCTTCTGTTCGAAATAGGCGGCGTTTTGCGCCAGCTTCTTCATGGCATCGCTGACCGGCTTGTCGGTGATGGTGACGAAGCTCTGCGAGCTGCCTTTCGCGCCGCGCGCGTCGCGATAGACCTCGATGAAACCGTTCGCGAAATCAACCGGGGCATCGTCGCGGACCCAGTCGGCGCCGAATAACAGCCAGTCCTTCGGATCGCCGGTCTGGTAAAAGCGAATCAGACTGGAGATGACCTGCGCCTGGACCGGATCGGCCACGGCGCGGGCCCGTTCGAGATACTCGATCGCCTTTTTCAGGTAGACCGCGTACAGCCCCGGCCTGATCTTTCCATCCGGCGTCCCGGCCCGGTACACCTCTTCGCGGATGCTGCCGTCCGCGCCTTTCACGATCCGCGAATTCAACGGAAACTGCTCACGGAAGTTCTTCAGATCCTGCAGCGTGACGCCCCGGTAAAAGTTGTTCGAGCTGGCCTGGATGATGTCTTTGCCGGGCGGCGGCGTCTTGGCCGTCGTGATCGGATCGAGGTTCGCGTCGAACACCGAGGGTCCAAGCTCGCGGAGCTCGCGGTCGAGATCGCCCGGCTCGGGGAGGGGAGCCAGGTCCGCGTACCCGCTTTTGAAGCCGCCGTTCTTCTGCGCCGTCAACGCCGCCTGTCGCAGTTCGTCGGCCGTGAACGCTGGCAGGAACTTCTGGCCCGTCATCTCGTTGTGATTGCCGCGATTGGCCCAGAACACGAGGGCATACGCTCGAATCTTCTGGAAGATCGCCGGCGCAATCCCCGCCGGCCGCGCCACGATTTCCTCCAACAGCCGCTTCTGTCGCAGGCCGTAGGGCGACAACTGGTCGTAGACGATCGGATCGATCGCGATCGACGCCTGCGTCAGCCAGTACGCCAGCGCCTGCCCGCGCGGCTCGAGGGCGCGAAAGCTGTCTGCCTGGAGCTGGATGAAGCCGGTGTCGCCGACGCGCTCGACAATCGAGCTCGTGGACGGCGGCGTCGACTGCGCCGGCAGCCCGTCCATGGGGCAGAGAAGAGCGGTCGAG
>QHWF01000197.1 GCA_003222455.1 Acidobacteriota bacterium | reverse complement strand
CTCCGAATTTTTCCTTTGTGTCCTTTGTATCCATCGTGTCCTTGGTTGATTGTAGAATCAGGACTGGTTCGGTCGTATATCGATCATGGTTCCCGAAGTTCCATCAATTCTCGACCGCGCGCCCGGCTCATCCGTGCTCGACATGATCGGTCGCACACCACTCGTGCGACTGCATCAGTTCGAACGCGAAACCCCGGGCGTGGAGCTCTACGCGAAGGCCGAATGGCAGAATCCGGGCGGATCGGTCAAGGACCGCGCGGCGGCGCGGATGATTCTCGACGGCGAAGCGACGGGGAAGCTGAACGCGAACCGGACCATTCTCGACGCCACCTCGGGCAATACGGGCATCGCCTACGCAATGGTGGGTGCCGCCCGAGGCTACCGCGTGAAGCTCTGTCTGCCCGACAACGCAAGCTCGGAACGCAAACTGATTCTCCGCGCGCTCGGCGCCGAGCTCGTGCTGACGAATCCCCTTGAAGGCACCGACGGCGCGATACGCGAAGCACGTCGCCTGTACGCGGAAGATTCGGAACGGTATTTCTATCCGGATCAGTACAACAACGCCGCGAACTGGCAGGCGCACTACGACACGACCGCGCCCGAGATCATCGAGCAGACCAGCGGGCGGCTGACCCACTTCGTCGCCGGACTCGGCACCAGCGGCACGTTTGTCGGCACCGGACGCCGGCTGCGGAAGTTCAATCCGGCGATCCGGTTGATCTCGTTTCAACCCGACTCGCCCTTCCATGGGCTCGAAGGACTGAAGCACATGGACACCGCGATCGTGCCGGGGATTTACGATGCCGGCCTCGCCGACGAGGACCTGCGCATCGACACCGAACGCTCCTACCGGATGGTCCGAAGGCTGGCGCGCGAAGAGGGTCTGCTCGCGGGCATTTCGTCCGGGGCGGCCGTTGCCGCGATGGTGGACGTCGCCCAGCGTCTCGATCGCGGGATTGTCGTCACCGTCTTTCCCGACGGCGCCGAGAAATATCTGAGCGAAAGCTTCTGGAACGCATGATGTCGCCGCCGTCCGATCGCAGCCTGACGATCACCGCGGATGTGGATGGAGCGATCCGCCGCCACGGCGAAGAAACGTTTCCGCACGAATGCTGCGGCGCGCTCATCGGCCGGGATTCCGGCGTGGAGTCGGTCTTTCCCCTGCCGAATACAACTGAAGAAGGGCCTCGGCGGCGCTTTCTGGTGCGGCCGTCGGACTATCGCGAGGCGGAACGGCGCGCGACAGAGCGTGGTGGCGAGTTGCTGGGATTTTATCATTCGCACCCGGATCATCCGGCGCGGCCGTCGCAGTACGACCTGGATCATGCGTGGCCGACGTTCGCGTATGTCATTGTTTCGGTCGTGGGCGGGGCGGCTGCCGACATGACCGTGTGGTATCTGAAAGACGATCGTTCGACTTTCGAAGAGGGCAGTCTGCATCATGGCGAAAATCCTCATCCCGACACCGCTCCGGCCGTACACGGATAAACAGGACAGCGTCGACGCCGCCGGCGCCACCGTCGGCGAGTTGCTCGCCGACCTGACGCGCCGGCATGCCGGTCTGAAAGCGCATCTGTACAACGAACAGGGCAAACTGCGCAGTTTCGTCAACGTGTACATCAACGACGAAGACATCCGCTATCTGCAGAAAGAGCAGACGCCGGTGAATGCCGGCGACACCATCAGCATCATCCCGTCGGTGGCCGGTGGGGTTGAAACCGTGGCGCCGCCATCGCCGTCGGCCGCGTCGAGCACGAGCCGGACCGCTCCCGAACTCACGAACGAGGAAATCAAGCGGTACTCGCGCCACCTGATCATGCCGGAAGTCGGCATCGACGGGCAGCGGAAGCTGAAAGCCGGCAGCGTGCTCTGCATCGGCGCGGGCGGTCTGGGATCGCCGGTGGCCATGTATCTCACGGCCGCCGGCATCGGCAGGCTCGGCATCGTCGACTTCGACACGGTGGATTTCAGCAACCTGCAGCGTCAGATCCTGCACGGCACGCCGGATGTGGGGCGGCCGAAGCTGGCGTCGGCCAGGGATCGGCTGAACGCGCTCAATCCGAACGTGCACATCGAGACCTATGAAGTTGCGCTGTCGTCGCAGAACGCGTTGAAGCTGTTCGAGCCCTACGACGTCATCGTCGACGGGACCGACAACTTCCCGACGCGCTATCTCGTGAACGACGCGTGCGTGCTGACCGGAAAGCCGAACGCGTACGGCAGCATTTTCCGGTTCGAGGGTCAGGCGTCGGTGTTCGCGACGAAAGAGGGTCCGTGCTACCGATGCCTCTACCCCGAGCCGCCGCCACCCGGCCTGGTGCCGAGCTGCGCCGAAGGCGGTGTGCTCGGCGTGCTGCCCGGAATGATCGGTGTGATTCAGGCGACCGAGGCGGTGAAGTTAATCCTCGGCATCGGTGAGCCGCTGATTGGCCGCTTTTTGATTTACGATGCGTTGCGGATGCGCTTCCGCGAGCTGAAGCTGCGGAAGGATCCCGATTGCCCGGTGTGCGGCACCTATCCCACGGTAACAGAACTCATCGACTACGAACAATTCTGCGGCATCACACCTGCCGCGCCGGAACCGGTTGCCGTGAACAACGCGACTGAAATCACCTCGGTCGAGCTCAAACAGCGTCTGGACCGCGGCGAGAAGCCGAAGATCATCGACGTGCGCGAGCCCAACGAGTACCAGATCAACCGGATTCCTGGATCGGCGCTGATCCCGCTCGGCGACGTGCCGAAGCGCTATGGCGAGCTCAATCCGGACGAAGAACTCGTCGTCCATTGCAAATCGGGCGTCCGCAGTGCGAAGGCCGCCGACTTCCTGCGGTCGGTCGGATTCAAACGGGTGTTGAACCTCAAGGGCGGCATCCTTGACTGGGTAGACAAAGTCGATCCGAGCCAACCGAAATACTGAGGGCCGGGGAGGGCAGGTAGGGCGGTAGGGGCAGGTAAGGCAGGTAGGGCAGGTAAGGCAGGTAGGGCAGGTAGGGCAGGTAGGCCAGGTAAGACGGTAGGGCAGGTAAGACGGTAGGGCAGGTAAGGCAGGTAGGGCAGGTAACGCAGGTAGGGACGTCGAGTCAAGACGTCTGGGCGGCCGAGTGGGTCCCGACCGACCAACCCACCTGACCTCCCTGACCTCCCGGGCCGGGCCGACCCGACCCTACCAGCCCTACCAGCCCTACCAGCCCTACCAGCCCTACCTGCCCTACCCGCCCTTTTGGGGCTTGTGTTAATATCGGACTAAGACGGTCGGATATCCGATTCCTGAGGCACAGGCCTGAAACGAAGGCAATGCTGAGGCTCTCCAAGAAGGCCGATTACGCCTTGATCGCGATGAAGCATCTCGCGCTCCGCGGCGATCGGGCGCCCGCAGGATCTTCGAGCGCCCGCGAAATCGCTGAGCTTTACGATATTCCGATCGAGTTGATGGCGAAGGTCCTGCAGCGGCTCGTCCGCGGCGGTCTTCTCGCCTCGCATCAGGGCACTCGCGGCGGGTATCAGCTGGCGCGCATTCCGGCGCAGATTTCGGTCGCCGACGTCATCCAGGCCATCGACGGCCCGGTGGCGGTGACCGCCTGCTCGGCCGAAGAGGGGCAATGCGAGCAGTTTTCAAAGTGCAACGTGCGCGATCCGCTCTGGCGCGTGCGTGAACGCATTCTGTCGGCGCTTGGTGAGTGCACGATCGCGGAGCTCGCGGCCGATTCCCCGGCGCCAGAGCCTGCGAAAACGGCGGTGTTCCACACGCATTCGTAAGGCGTCGGCGAAATCCCTTCGCTCGATTAAGACACAAGGGCGTGTTCGAGAATGACATTTCGACCAGAGAGGACAAGAGGAAAACTCTCTCCGTGGCAGGTCCCAGGGCACCGGTTCTGAACGCATCAACGAGAGAATGAATGGCCATCAAGCTTCCCATCTACATGGACTATCACGCGACCACGCCGGTCGATCCGCGCGTACTCGAAGCGATGGTCCCGTACTTCACCGAGCATTTCGGCAACGCCGCCAGCCGTAACCATCCGTTCGGATGGGAGGCGGAAGAAGCGGTCGAGAAAGCCCGTAAGCAGGTCGCCGAGCTGATTGGCGCCAACGCCAAGGAAATTGTCTTCACGAGCGGCGCCACCGAATCCGACAACCTGGCCATCAAGGGCGTAGCCGGGATGTATCGCGAGAAGGGGAACCACCTCATCACGGCCGTCACCGAGCACAAGGCGGTCATCGATACCTGCAAGCACCTCGAGAAGGAAGGCTACCGGGTCACGTACCTGCCGGTGCAGAAGGACGGCCGCATCAGTCTGGACGAACTGAAGGCGGCGATCTCCGACAAGACGATCCTCATCACGATCATGGCGGCCAACAACGAGATCGGCGTGATCCAGCCGATCGCCGGGATTGGCGCGATCGCGAAGGAAAAGGGGATCCTCTTCCACACCGATGCCGTGCAGATGGCCGGCAAGGTGCCGTTCAACGTGAACGACCTCAAAGTGGACATGGCGTCGCTCAGCGCACACAAGATGTACGGGCCCAAAGGGGTCGGCGCGCTGTTCGTCCGGCGCCGGAACCCGCGCGTGCTGCTCGCGCCCATCATCGACGGCGGCGGCCACGAGCGCGGCATGCGCTCCGGCACCCTCAACGTCACCGGCATCGTCGGGTTCGGCAAGGCCGCGGAATTGTGCCGGCTGGAGATGGCGAGCGAAGCGGATCGGCTCGGCAAGCTGCGCGACCGGCTGAACGAACGGCTGCACAAGAGCCTGGACGAAATCTACATCAACGGCTCCACCGAGCATCGCCTGCCCCACAACCTGAATATCAGCTTTGCGTACGTGGAAGGTGAATCGCTGCTGATGGGGATCAACGACGTCGCCGTCTCGTCCGGGTCCGCCTGCACGTCGGCGAGCCTCGAGCCGTCATACGTCCTGAAGGCGCTCGGCGCGGGCGACGATCTCGCGCACTCGTCGATTCGCTTCGGCCTGGGCCGCTGGACCACTGACGAAGAAGTGGATTACGTGGCAGACAAGCTGACGCACGTGGTCACGCGCCTTCGCGAGATGTCGCCGCTGTACGAGCTGGCGAAGGAAGGCGTCGATTTGTCGACCATGCAGTGGCAGACGGAGCCACAACATTGAGGCAGGCCTGAAGGCATTGCGGCAGGCCTGAAGACCGATATCCGTCGCGCGGCCCGCATCGGATGAGCATTCCCGTAGCGCAGCCTTCAGGGCTGCCCGAGAGGACAACACACATATGGCGTATTCGAACAAAGTGATCGATCACTACGAGAACCCGCGCAATGTCGGATCGCTCCCGAAAGACGATCCGCACGTGGGCACGGGCCTCGTCGGCGCGCCGGAATGCGGCGACGTGATGAAGCTGCAGGTGAAGGTCAATCCCCAGACGGGGATTATCGACGAGGCGAAGTTCAAGACGTTCGGATGCGGATCGGCGATTGCGAGCTCGAGCCTGGCCACAGAATGGCTGAAGGGCAAGACGGTCGATCAGGCGCTGGCGATCAAGAACACCGACATCGTGAACGAGCTGAGCCTGCCGCCGGTGAAAATTCACTGTTCGGTGCTGGCCGAGGATGCGATCAAGGCGGCAATCACTGACTACAAGAAGAAACAGGCCGCCGAAGGAAAGTCAGCCGCGACACAAGTTCAGCCCAGCGCGTGATGTGTGAAGCTGTCGCTTCGACGCGTCAGAAGCCGCACAAGGTCAGAAGCCATAATGGAATGTACGATTTCTCCTTGGTGTCCGTGGTATCCATTGTGTCCTTGGCGTCCTTTGTGGTGAGTGGTGCCGTCAACTCTCGATCATGATTGAGATCTCTGAAACCGCCGCGCGCAAGATCCGCACCTTGATGGCCAATCAGGGCATCGACGATGGCGGGCTGCGCGTCGGCGTCAAGGGCGGCGGCTGTTCGGGACTGAGCTACATCTTTGCGTGGGAGAAGCAGCCCCGTCTGGGCGACCAGGTGTTCGAGGGACCGCTCGGGGCGAAACTGTACGTCGATAAAAAGAGCCTGCTGTATTTGAACGGCACGGTGCTGGAGTACGACACAAATCTCGTCACCAGGGGATTCGTGTTCCAGAACCCCAACGCGAAGACGACCTGCGGCTGTGGAAGCTCCTTCGGCGCGTAGTGCGGACTTTTTCTCTTTCCTTGGGCTGTCGCGCAAGCTGAACGTCGACATGCCCGATCTCGAACAGCGATATCGGGCCCTCAGCCGGCAGTTTCATCCCGACTACTTCTACAACGCGCCGCCCGCAGAGCGGCGCGCGAGCCTCGAGCGATCCTCCTATCTGAACGACGCGTACCGGACGCTGCGTCATCCTGCCGCTCGGATTGAGTATCTCTTGAAGATCGAAGGATTCGGCGGCAAGGGGCCGGACCAAGCAACCAGGCATGTGCCTCCGGCGCTGCTCGAAGAAGTGTTCGCGTTGAACGAGGAACTGGATGAGATTCGCGCCATGCGTGAGAGCGGCGCGGCGCCGGAGCAGTGGACGGTGCGGCTGGAACGCGCACGACAACCGATTGAGGCGAAGCGCGCCGATCACGAGGCGCAGCTCGAGCGGCTGACGTTCGAATGGGATGCCGCGATCGATCGCCACGCCTCCGCGGCCGAGCGTCAGCACATCCTGCAGGCGCTGCGCGAACGCGTGCTCGAACGGAATTACATCAACAACCTGCTGGCGGGGATCGAACGTGAGCTGAATCCGTGAGGAGTTGGCGCATTCGACGGGTCCATTCACCACAAAGGGCGCGAAGGACACAAAGGGCACGAAGGACACAGAGGATCAATCTTGAACCCGCCCA
>QHWF01000196.1 GCA_003222455.1 Acidobacteriota bacterium | reverse complement strand
AGGTTCGGCGCGAAGACAAAGTTGTTGCGCCAGGGGTCGCTTCCGCCGGGCGGTGCGGCGTTGGGCTGCAGGAAGTACTGCGCGAACCGCTGCGCCTGCGGATCGATGCGGCTGGCCGGGATCCGATTGTTCGGGAACGGATCCAGGACCCATTGACCGTTCTCCAGCCGGCCCGTTGCCGGGTCGTAGACCGTGATCAGACGGCCTTGCGCGTCGCGCAGATTGCTGAAGTCGCCGCCGAGCTGCGCCGCGTCGGGCACGGTGTAGGTGGCCGGGTTCGGCGTCGCTTCCTTGTATCCCTCATAGCTGAACATGAAGAACGTCTTGTTCCGGCCGTCGTACAGGCCTGGAATCTCCACCGGGCCATCGATCTCGAAACCGTATTGATCCAGTTTGTGATCCGGTTTCTTCTGGTTGTTCACTTTGAAGAAGTACTCGTTCGAGTCGAGCCCTTTCCGCCGTGCGAACTCGTACGCGGTGCCGCGCAGCTGGTTCGTGCCCGACTTCAACGACACATTCACAACGCCGCCGGCCGTGCGGCCGTACTGTGAGTCGTAGCTGTTGGTGACGATCTTGAATTCCTGGACCGAGTCGACCGGCGGCACGTAGGCGATGTTGTTGCCGCCCTGAATCGAGTTGTTCGGCGCGCCGTCGAGCAGGAACTCGTTGTTGCGGTTCTGACCGCCGTTGATCGACCAGTCGGCAATCGCGCCGTTGTCGAAGGGGCGCTGGTAGATGGCGGGACCGTTGTAGGTGATGCCGGGCGCCAGGTAGGACAGCATGAACGGGTTGCGCGCGTTGAGCGGCAGCTCGTTGACGCGATCGTTGTCGATCACCAGCCCGCGATCGGCCTTGGCGGCTTCGAGGATCGGCGATTCCGCGATGACGCTGACCTGCTCGCTCAGTTCGCCGAGCTGGAGCTGAAAGTTCACGGCGGCGGTCTGGCCCAATTCAAGGCGCACGTTCGCCTGACTGACCTTTCTGAACCCGGTGAGCTCCGCTGCCACGGTGTAGAGGCCGGGTTTCAGAAACGGAATGGTATAGACGCCCTCGGTGGTGGTGGTGGCGGATGCGAGCTCTCCGCTCTCCGAGTTGGTGGCGGTGACGATCGCCCCTGGAACGACGAGCCCGTTCGGATCGGAGACGCGACCGGTGATCGTGGCGCGGAATTCCTGGGCGGCGGCGGCGCTCGTGAGGAACAGCGTCAGGACGAACGTGAGACGCGGGACGATCGGGCGGGCCGGGATCCACATACGCACCTGCCTCCAGACAATCGATGACAAAATCCAGCCCGCGCTTTTAGCACATGCACTCCAAGCAGTTCAAGTTGTCGTTCCAATTGATCCTTGTCGTTCCAATTCGATTCACAACACTGGGAGAGGACCTCCGAGCTGAATTTGCTGGCCTTCCTCGAGGCTCTGTGATGATGCCGACTCCGCGGATGACACACATCCGACATCCCTGGGTCTCGCGTGGGCGTTCTGAGGGCGCTTGACGGGGGGGATCCCACCATATATGGTAACCATATGCAAAAGACGACCGTGTACATGGATGAAGAGATGTACCGGAGGCTGAAACAGCTTGCCCGGGCGCGCAGGCGCCCACCCGCCGAGATGATTCGGGAAGCGGTCGCGGAGTACACCGCCCGCCACGCCCCCCGCCGCAAGCCGCGCAGCGTCGGGCGGTTCAAGAGCGGCCGGCGCGATCTCGGCCAGAATGCCGAAGCGCTGCTCACCGGCTTCGGCAAGGATCGATGATCATCGTCGATACCGGGGCGATGGTGGCGCTGCTCGATGCCAGCGAGGATTACCATTCCATTTTCAAGGAGCTCTACAACGAGAACGTTTCCGGCTGGATTCTGCCGGCGGCGATCCTTCCGGAAGTGGATCACCTTGTAGCGACGCACATCGGTCCGAAGGCGCAGGAGGCCTTTCTCGCCGACCTGGCCGACGGAATATTCTCGGTGGACTGGGGTCGCGACGAGGACCTCGTGACTGCGCAACGGATCTGCGCGCGCCATCGTTCGCTCCGCATCGGCCTGGTGGATGGTTTGGTGATTGCCTTGGCGGAGCGCCTCGAGGCCGAAGCCATTGCGACGCTGGACCTGCGGCACTTTGCAGCCATTGCCATCAAAGGCAATCCCCGTCTCCTACCGCGCGACCGCTGAGGCACTTGCCGCCGAGGATCTGTGGTCCGCTGTGTACCACGCGTCGGGGCGCCACCCGCAGGGCGGCGAGGGGCGTGGAAGTGGTGGCTCCGCTGTGCCGCGGGGCGCGGTCCGCTTGGTCCGGCTAAAGCCGGACACTACAGAAGATAATGAGTAATGTCACCGCTTTGTCCGTCCGGTCAGATTTCCTGGGTGGTGAAGCCGGACACGACCGGACGACGTCAGAACGTGGCACAATAACACGGTGTTCAGGCGCCGATCGCTGCGGCGGGCATCGATCGTCGCGCTCCTGGCCGGCGGCTGGAGCGCTGCCCTCGCATTCAGCGTCCACACATCAGCGTGGCAGGCCGCGCCGGCACCGCCGCGCGCGACGTCAGCCGCGCCGCAAGCCGTCTTCAGCCAGTACTGCATCACCTGTCATAACCAGCGACTGCGAACGGCCGGCCTCGCGCTCGATACGCTCGACGCGACGAATCCTGGCGCGAACGCCGGCGTCTGGGAGCGCGTCATCGAGAAGCTCCGTGCCGGCGCGATGCCGCCGCCGGGAAGGCCGCGGCCCGATCCGGCCACCGCTCACGCCGTGGCCAGATGGCTGGAGACCGAGATCGACCGCGCGTGGACGGCCAATCCGAAGCCGGGCCGCATCAACGCGGTCCATCGCCTCAATCGGACGGAGTACAACAACGCGATTCGCGATCTGCTCGCCCTGGATCGCCGAAGCGTCAACGTGCGATCGCTCCTGCCCGGCGACGACACGGCCGACGGCAGTTTCGACAACCTCGCGGACGTCCTCACGATCTCGACGGCGCACCTGGAACGCTACTTGTCCGTGGCCCGACAGGTGACGCGGCTCGCGACGGGTCTTCCTCCCACCAGTCCGGCGGTCGAGACATTCGAGGTTCCCTTGCACGTCGTGCAGGACGATCGCCAGAGCGAAGATCTGCCGTTTGGATCGCGAGGCGGCATCGCCGTGCGCCATCACTTTCCGGTGGACGGCGAGTATCTCATCAAGGTTCGCCTGCGGCGGCAGTATCAGGACTACCTCATGGGCATGGGGTGGCCGCAGCAACTCGATCTGCGGCTCGATGGCAGGCTGCTGAAGCGGTTGACCGTCGGAGGCGGAGCCAAAGGACGGCCCGCTGGCGCGAGTTACGCCGGCGACGGGGAACCGGGTTTTGCCGGCGACCCCGAATGGGAAACCTACATGCAGGTTGGCGGCGACGCCCACCTGCAGATCCGCGTGCCGATCGAGGCCGGACCCCACACAGTCGGCGTGTCGTTCGTTCGCGAGCTGTGGGAGCCGGAGGGATTGCCGCAGCCGCTGCAGCGGGGCAGGGTCCTCACCAACGACGAACTGTATATGGGCTACGCGAGCGTTGGCTCGGTGCAACTGGCAGGCCCCTATCAGATCGCGGGATCCGCGAAAGACAGCGCGAGTCGCCGCGCGATCTTCGTCTGTCATCCGCAATCGACCAGCGACGAGCGCGGCTGCGCCGCGAGGATCCTCGCGAGAATGTCGCGGCGGGCTTACCGGCGGCCCATCACAAAGGCAGACGTGGACACGCTGCTGGACTTTTTCGACAACGGCCGGACCGAGGGCGGCAGTTTTGATGCCGGCATTCAATTCGCGCTCGAGCGCATGCTCGTCGATCCGGATTTCCTGCTGCGCATCCATCGGGATCCGCCCGCAGCCAGCGAATCGGCGCAAGGAGACACGTCGCCGGCAACGGCCGTCTACCCCCTCAGCGACGTCGAGCTCGCCTCCCGCTTGTCGTTTTTCTTGTGGAGCAGCATCCCTGATGAGCGCCTGCTCGACCTGGCCGAGCGCCGGCAGCTCTCGAGTCCGCAGATCCTCGAGCACGAAGTGCGGCGGATGCTCGCCGACTCGCGCGCGATCGACACGCTCGTGGACGATTTCGCGGCGCAGTGGCTGAATCTGCGGCGTGTCGGCGAGGTCGTCGTCCATCCGGATGTCTATCCCGCGTTCGACGACAACCTGCTGGAAGCCTTCACACGCGAGACGGAGCTGTTCGTCGGCAGCACGATCCGTGAAGATCGGAGCGTGCTGGATCTTCTCCGTGCGAACTACACGTTCGTCAACGAACGCCTCGCGCGACACTATGGGATTCCGGGGGTATACGGCAGCCGCTTCCGGCGCGTGCTCCTGGCGGACCCGGATCAGCGCGGCGGACTGCTCGCGCACGGATCGATTCTGGCGACCACGTCCTATCCGGATCGAACGTCACCCGTTCTCCGCGGCAAGTGGCTGTTGAATAACATTTTTGGTCTGCCGGTGCCGCCGCCGCCTCCCGGAGTGGATACCAATCTCGGCGAGGCGAAGCCCGGCGCCCGGCCACCATCCATACGCGAACGTCTTGCGCAGCACCGCCGCGATCCCGGATGCGCCAGCTGTCATGCGGTGATCGATCCCCTCGGCTTCGCCCTGGAGAATTTCGACGCGATTGGCGGCTGGAGAACCGTTGACGAATCGGGCAAGGCGGTGGACGCGAACGGCGCGACGGCGAACGGCGTAACGGTGGCAGGGTTGTCAGGTCTCCGCGCCGTGCTGCTCGAAGAACCGGATCAGTTTCCCCGCACGGTCACACAAAAGCTGCTGGCGTTCGCGCTGGGCCGGAGGCTCGATTACGACGATCGGCCGGCGGTGCGCACCATTGTGCGTGGCGCGGCGGCTCACGATTATCGCTGGTCATCGATCATTCTCGGGGTTGTCGAGAGTCCGACGTTTCTCATGCGTCAACGGAGCGAACCGAGATAACGGAGATAACGGAGATAACGAGAACGGAGAAGACGGAGGGAACGGCAGTACACAGAGAAACGGAGCAACGGAGACTAACCTGTCCACATACTGTACTTTGAACCTCCGTTTCTCTGCGTCTCTGTGTTAAACCGTTTCCTCCGTCCCCTCGGTTACCTCGATCGGCAGGGAGACGACGATGAATGTGCTCACCTCGAAATCGCTGTCACGACGCACTGTCCTGCACGGACTGG
>QHWF01000195.1 GCA_003222455.1 Acidobacteriota bacterium | reverse complement strand
GAAGACGTAGAGATCGCGGCCGCGGCTGAACACGCGGGTCACGCTCGGAATCAGCTTCTGCCCTCCGTAGACAAGAGGATTGGCCGCTTCAGCATCCGCCTTTTGTTTGACGCTGTAGATGGCATCACCGAGCGGCACGCGCTGGCTGCTGAGGATGACCGTGCTGATGGGAACGCGTTGCGTTTCGCGGTTCAGGTTCGGCACGGAAAAGGATGTCTGATAGGTGCCGATCCGGCCGGTTTCGGCGTCACGCGCAAGCATCTTGATCACGTACTTGCCGGGCAGCAGCGTGAAGCCTGTCTCGTACTGGATCGGACGTTTGGCGAGCTGGCTCGCGGTGTCGTCGCTCAACTTGATGTCCAGTTTGTCGCGCACGTTCTGCACCGTAATCCCGTAATCGTCTTTCACCTCACCGATGAAGTCGATCACCGTCCGCTGGGCGCCGCGGCGCCGCGCCAGTGCGAGCTCGCTGCCGGGAATCTTGACCGCCACCGGCACGAAATACTCTGCGCTGTTGAGCTGAAAATAATTCAGCTCCATCGCGATGGTGATCTCCGTCACCGGGTTCTCGAGCATCAACGCCTCCTCGAGCTGACGCTCCTTGTCGGCCGCCGTGAACTTCGCAAACTCCTTGTCCGCGAAATAACCCTGCCGGAATGCCAGCTCGCCGGCGACGCCACCGGCCAGCGACACCTTGACGCGGTGAAAACGGCCATCGTTCGCCGGATGCGTGCTGTAGTAGCCGAGGATGTAGTAGCTCGTCACCGATTCGGCGGCCTGCACGATGCCCTGCGCCAGGTCGTTGTAGTCGAACATCGCCTTACCGCCCGTATCTTTCGCGAGCGCGAACAGCGTGTCCTGCGAGCGCTGGAAGCTCGTGATGGCGTTCTGTGCGAGCTGGCCGGAGAACATGCCGATGCCGCCGGGCGATGGCCTCGAGGCGTCGCCGAGCGGCGCCTGGGCGACGAGGCCGCGCGCGTCGATGGGGTGCAGCGCCACGTTCGCGCGGATGGCGGCGTTGGTGGTCGCGCGCAACTGGGCCTGGTTGTCGACGCCGTTCAGCCGGAGGCCGCTGGCGAAATAGATCATCGTCTTCTGCTCGGGCAGCGATCGCAACATCGTCGCCGCCGTTTGGAGCGCCGACAACTGTCGATCGGTGTTCAGGATGCTGAACTCCGCATCGTCCTGCCCGAAGGCCGTGCCGATGTCGGTGTTGTCGGGAATGCCGTCGCCGTCCTTGTCGTCGCCGAAGATCAGCGTCTGCATCACCTCGCGCAGCTGCGCGCGGTCGCCGGTGAAGTCCTGCTTCACGCGCACGGCGCCGCCGCCGAACGTCATGATCGCCAGCAGATCCGACGCCTGCATCTGCGTGTCGATGAACGTCTGCGCCGCGGCGTAGGCGCGCGCCTGATCCGCAGGCGGCATCGCGGTGAGATCGAAGTACAGGATCAGCAGCCGCCGGTCGCGGTATCGGGTATCGCCCGGCGGCGGCGTGACAATCTGTCCTTGCGTAGCCGACGGCACAGGCGGCGCGCTCGCAACGCGAGGCGCTGTCGACGGCGGCGGCGTCTCGGCGCGACGATCCGGCAGCCGCTGAAATTCGACGAAGCTGATCGCCTGCGGCACACCGTCCTCGACGACGACGAAGTCCTTTGCCGTGAGGCCTTCAACCGCGTGACCGTCCTTGTCCTTGACGCTGACCGTCTGCACGCTCAGGCGCGTGCCGCTGCGATAGGTTGGCGGCGCCGCCGGTTGTTGGGCGTGCGGCGCCGCCACAGAGGACACAAAGGATACAAAGGACACAACGAAACGCGCGCGCGTAGTCCACGACAGCTCTTCACGAAGTCGCGAAGAAACACGAAGGCCACGAACCCATCCTGTACGATGCCACTTCGTGCCCTTCGTCCACTTCGTGTCTTCGTGCTGAGTCGTGGCGGTCGTCATCAGAATCTCACGCGCAGGCTGCTTTGCACCTTCCGCATCGGGTTCGCGAGTGTCGCCAGACCGAATTGCGGGCTCCCGAAAATCGTGTTCACGCTGGCGTACGTGACACGATTCAGCACGTTCGTCGCGTTGAGACGCCAGTCGAGCGTGAGCCGGTCGCCCCGGAGAAACGACCGCCCGACTCCGGTGTCGAGTGAGAACTGCCGCGGGCCGGTGATGGAATTGCGCCCGGCGTTGCCCCACTGCCCCGCCGTCGGGGCGGTATATGCGGCAGGATTGACGTAAAAGCCGGCCGGCGCGGCGTCCGTCGATGTGCTCGCAACGTTCGGACGGATGGTCCCAGTGACGCCGGTTCCCGCGACCGAGGTGAGGTACACCGGCGTGAGCGGCAGACCGCTGCCGGCCGTGAGCTGGCTCGTCACGGTCCACCCCTTGAAAAGTGTTCCGCGTACGCCATCGAGCATCCCGCCGCCGCTGACACCGACTCCGGTGGTGTACTGAAACTGCGCGGTCAACAGGTGCCGCTGATCGAAGTTCGACGGTCCCTCTTCAGCCTCGAGATGCCGCCAATCCTGTGCGATCGCTGCGCCGTCCAGCCTCACCCCGGTGAACGCGCCCGCATCGTCTGTGGCCTTCGAGAGCGCGTACTGGACCATCGCGCTCAATCCGTTGCGCAGCCGGCGACGCAACTGGAGCTGGCCAGTATGTTTGTTCGAGTGGCCGTCGGCGGTCAGGTATACGAACCCTTCAGGACACGCGCGACACGGATTCACCGCGCCCAGCGGCACGGTGTTCGGCAGAAACTCCTGCATCAGGTGACTGCCCTTGGTGCCGAGGTACGTCGCCGTGATCGTCAGCGAGGCTGGGAGATCGCGCTGCACGAGGAGCTGCCAGTTATGTGCGTAGCCGACGCGCAAGTCGGGGTCGACCGTGAACGTGTTCGCGTTGACGCGCGGCGCCGTGAAACCGTTGGCCAGCGTGAGCGGGTGCGCGGCGCTGTTCTCCACGCTCAGTGTGTTCGAGAGTGGCGGCTGCTGCGCGAGCAGCAGCGCGATTGGCTCGTAGACCGACGTGTTCCGATAGATCCCATAGCCGGCGCGAACGACGAGCGACGAACCGGCAACGGGACGCCACGCGAGGCCGACGCGAGGCTGCAGTCCCCGGCGGTCCGGCCGCATCAGCGAATCGGGATAACGCTGGCCCGTGAGCGCGCCCACCGGATTGGTGGCCACGATCGGGCTGACCGCGGTGAACCCGGGCGCAACGTCCAGGTTCACGAGCCGCCCGGACAACTCCGTGACCGGCGCCTCGTATTCCCACCGCGCGCCGGCATTGACTGTGAGCACCGGATTCACGCGCCAGTCGTCGGTCACGTATGCGTCGTAAGCCGGCGCCCGGAGGTACTTGTCGGCGTTCCCAAACGCGATCGAGCTCGTATGCGGGAGACCCAACAGAAAATCGGCGAGATCCGACCCCGTGGCGGCGCCATTGAACCCGAACGTGCCGCGCGCATCCTGCTGCGAGAAAACATTCCACTGCTGCCGGCGGATGTCGCCGCCAAAGGTGATGTTGTGGCGGCCGCGGCTCCACAGGCTCTCACCGCCCCAGGCCTGCGTCTGATTGCGATTCTGCGCTGCCTGCAGGCTCGAGAGTCCCGCGACGCCGCTCGAGAAGATCAGCCGCGGCGGTCCCCAGTTCACCGGATCCTGATTGGTACCGCCAATGCCGGCTTCGCCCGACACGTTCGTCCGGTTCGCAAAGTACGGCGTCACATTCGTCGAGAGGCGCGTGAACTGATACCGGAGACGAACGGACCGAAACTGTGAGAGTCGATGCGACCAGTTGAGTGTCGTATCGAGTCCGGACACGCGGCTCGAATCGACGAAGGCGAAAATATTCGAGGTGTCGGTCGTCGTGCGCTGATAGGCGAGGTTTCCGAATAGTTGGTTGCGTCCGCCGTCGAGCACCTTCGAGAAGCGCGACTGGACTGCATCCTGATGCGTGGTAACCAGCGTCGGCGTCTGGTAGTTGTACTGTCCGCCGGCGTCGATATTCGGCAGCGGGTAGTAGTTGAGGAGCGAGGTGGCCTGCGGGCTGATGAGAGCTGAAGGGATGATATTTCCCGCAAATGGCAACCCGGTTGCCGGGTCGACGAGGCGGAGCGGCCGCCCGAAATGATCGACCGTGTGCGAGAAATTGCCGGCGCGCTCGGGCAGCGTGGGCATCAGGGCCGACTGCGTGCTGGTGTTGTGATCGACCGTCCGTTGATAGCCGAGCAGAAGCGTCGGGCCATTCTTGATGACGCCGGGGATCTTCAGCGGCCCCGCGAACGACCCGAGAATCTGCATATCGCTATACGAGGGCTTCGGCGTTTGCTGGCTCGTAAACGAGAACGGTCGCGCGTCCCACGCCGAGTTGCCGAGCAGGACGCCAAGCCCTCCGTTATAGAGCGACCGGCCGCCACGGCGATTATTGCCAAACGCCGCGAGTTGAGCAAATGGCGACGCCGCGCCGTTGTTGACGCTGCCGTTGATCAGAAACCCGTCGGCGGCGGCCTGATTCCGGTCGGCGTCGGCCGCCGTGGGATCGTTCGTGATGGCTCCTGCGTTGGCCGAGGTGTTCACCTGCGCGCGTTGAAATCCACTCGGCGCCGCCGGCGGAGCCGCAAGAGGCGCCGCACCGGCTTGTCGGCCTGTAATCGGCGCGCGGGGCTGCTCTTTCGGTTCTGCGATCGGCGGCGGGAGGCCGCGCGTGATCTCTTCGAACGGCAGGAGCTCGAGGTCCCATGTCGGCGCCGGTGTATCCGCATCGACTGTCACGTCCTGATTGATCGTGGCGAAGCCGAGCATTTCGATGTGCAGCGTCCACACGCCGTCCGCGATGTTGGCGAAACGGTAGACGCCCTGCTGATCAGTCACCGTCACGCGCTGCTGGTTTTCCCGGGTTGCCGTGACGGTGGCGCCTGGCACCGGGACGCCGCCGAAGGTCACGCGACCGTAATGATCGGCCGCTGCCAGGCCGGCTGGCGCAGCAAGCACACACATCAGCCACGCGCCAGCGAACGCACGAAAGAAGGACATGGCCGTTCGTGGTTTCGTGCGTGCTTTCTTAATTCTCCACAGGATGTTCGGCGCGATCGATCACCAGCATCTCGACTGGCCCTCGCTGCGAGTCCAGCTTCAGGCCAAGCTGCTCCTGCAGCGCGGTAAAGATGGATGGACCGTTTGGATCGATGTCGAAACCATTCACCCGGATCGGCTGGTCCGCCGGCGCGCCGGGTGCGCGCTGCGGCATCTGATCCGGCGTCCACGTGAGGTTGAAGTCGTAGTTGCCCGTGAGCCCGGTCCGATCCTGCACGACGCGCCCTGTGAACATCCCCAGCGAGTTGGCAAATTGCGCCAGGGGGGCGCCGCCGGCCGCCATGTTGCCCATGCCTATACGGAATCCGCACGGGATCGGATCGCCCGGTTGCGGCGGACCCGGTGGCAAGCCGCGGCCAGGTCCGCGTCCACGCGCAGCGGCCATCACCGCCGCACAGTCCGTCTCCGATTTCTTCAACTGTGGCCCGAGCCGTCCGTCGCTTCGCGCCAACACGAGCGCGTAGATTGGCTGCTCCTTGGTCTCGGTGTGAACGACCAGCTTGAAACGCTCCGCGAGGAGCGATCGAATCATCAGCTGGAGTGTCGTCGGGCCCTGGCCCGGCGCGCGTGGACCGGCGGCCGCGATCTCGTCCTGCACGCTCGCGTCAATCTTCGCGACGATGTCGAAATGGTCGGAGGCGATCCAGCCCGGGCCGCCGGAAATCTGAAAGTCCTGGAGTTGATACGCGTTGCGGATCAGCAGTCGCAGGGTGACGTTGCTGGCGGTGTAGCGGCCCGGCTGATTCGACATCATCACGCGGCCGTCGCCCGAGTTGTTCGGCTTGATCGAAGCAACCTCGAAGGCCGGAGCCGACGGACCAGGCTGCGCCGCCTGGGCATCGACTCGCTGTGATCGCAGCGCAGCGATGGCGATGGCCGACGCAAGCGCCCCGAGCGTCGCCGCCGTTGCCAGAGCGCGCCGCCACGATCCCCGGCGCCCGGTTGGAACCTTGTTCATGGTGACCTCAATGTCGATCCTCGGATCATACGCTTAGTCGTGGGGCTCGAGGTCGCAGTCGGAACCGGCGTGTCTCGACGACGAATTACGGTTCTAGTTTTCCGTCGGGTGTTCCAGCCGATCGATGACAAACACCGTGACGGGCCCACGCTGCGCGTCGAGCTTGAGCCCCAACTGTTCCTGGATTGCCGTGAAGATCGAGGGCAACGACGAGCGGTCGAATCGGTCTGGCACACCGGGAGGCGGCGGTGGCGGCCCGAATTCGGCCGTCATTTCCAAGTCCGCGTCAAAGTACCCCG
>QHWF01000960.1 GCA_003222455.1 Acidobacteriota bacterium | reverse complement strand
CCCAGAGCAGAATCGCGAGCACAACCCGCCGCACGCACCGTCGAGACAGTACCTTGATGAAGAACATGGTACCGCCCCAGCCCAACCATTTCAACCAGCACAACCGGCGCCGACGCGTGAATGCGGCGCGAACGTCACGATTGAACGTAGAGGCCGCAATGGATCACCACTCTGAGGCGCATCAGCGCCACGGGGACCCGGTTGCGCAGAAACCCTGGGAGCAGGCCGACGCATGCGACAGACGGAAAAATCCCCGCAGGCGCCGAAATCCGCGGCAGCTCACGGAGCTGCTGCATGCCGCCGACCGACCGCCGGCAGGGCATTTTTCCGGCCCAGTATTCTTGGCGGCCTTCGCGTGCCAGGCCGTAGCTCGCTCAAGTCCTATCGAGCGAAGGCCGGGCCTTTGCGTTCCAGCGGCGGCATCAGCTCCTCGGTCCTGAGCGCCGGGCGCTCACATGACGTCGCGCTCGCCCGTGCGAATCCGGTAGGCCTGCTCCACCGGCAGCACGAACAGCCGGCCGTCGCCAATCTCGCCGGTGCGCGCCGCTTCGATGATCGCCTTGATGGCGTCCTCCAGAACCGACTCGGGGACGACAACCTCGATCTCCATTTTCGGCAGCAGGCTCACGTCGTACTCCTTCCCGCGGTAGATCGCGGTGTGGCCTTTCTGTTTCCCGTGGCCGCGAACCTCGCTGATGGTGATGCCCGAGATGTTCAACCGGGCGAGCGCGTCCTTGACTTCATCCACCTTGTTCGGCCGGATGATGCTCTTGATCAACTTCATCACTGCGCTCCAAGGTACGTTGCAGGCGAGCGGCAAGCGCCAGCTGCTCCGAATCGGACAGTTTGGCGCCGGCCTTGGTGATGTGAAACACGTCGATCGCTTTGTGCCCTTCGGTGGCGATCAGCACCAGGTCGACATCGCAGCCGTGCCGCGAGATGACGCGGCTCACTCGATACAGCAGGCCAAGCGCGTTGTCGGCCGTGATGTCGAGAATGGTATATCGCTTCGACGACTGGTTGTCGCAGTGCACGACGGGCGTGAAGCGGGCCTGGCGACGGTGAACGAGACTCTCCTCCCGCCCACGCAGCCGCTCGGTGACGTTCGTCCGGCCGGAGACGACGTCCTCGAGCACGCGGAAGATCTGCTCGCGGGCGCCGCGATTCAGCTCGAGGAACCGCTCCTGATCCGTGAACTGGAACACGTCGAGCACGAGGCCGTTCGGGTTCGTCATCGCGTGACCGCGAAGAATGTCCATCCCGAACGACGACAGCACGCCGCAGATGTTGGAAAACAGAAACGGCTTGTCCAGGGTGACGACGGTCAACTCCCAGGCCGAGGATTTCTGGTCGAGCCACAGATGCACTTCGTCCGGATGAATGTCGCGCGACAATCGCACGTGCCGGTATATCGTCTCCGCATCGAATAGTTGCAGGTACCGGCGCGGCAGTCCCTCCACAAACCGTGCGATCTCCCGTTCCGGCAGGTCCGGCGGACGTCTCGCGACGAGCTCGCTCGGGCCCGATTCACTCCGCTCGATCAGATCGTCGCCGTAGCCGAGTGTCAACTGGTTGTACGTGTCGACGTACAAGCGCCACAGCAGCTCCGCTTTCCACGGCGTCAGGGTGTCCGGACCCACGGCCTCGATGTCGGCCACCGTCAGCAGCGACAACAGTTTCAGTCGCGGTTCGAGCGCGACGAGCGACGCAAACTGGCGGACGATTTCCGGGTCTTCGGTATCGCGCCGGAACGCGACCTGCGACATCCGGAGGTGGTTGGCGATCAGAAACTCGACGACGGCCCGCGCTTCGGGCTGCAGGCCGAGTTGCGACAGGGTTGGCCGCGCCATGCTCACGCTCTCGATCACGTGATCGGTGCCGCGTCCTTTGCCGACGTCATGCAACAACAGCGACAGCACGAGCAGTTCGGGAGCGTCGAGGTCCTGCAGCAATGAGGCAAACCGGTCGCGGTCCCCGGTCGAGGGCAGCGCCAGACGTTCGATGTTCCTGATCGCCAGGAGCGTGTGCTCGTCAACGGTGTACTTGTGGTAGAAGTCGCGCACCACCCGGGACGTGATGTGCTTGAACGGCGGAACGATG
>QHWF01000246.1 GCA_003222455.1 Acidobacteriota bacterium | reverse complement strand
TTGACTCGGTGGAGGAGGCGGCGGATATTTTGGGCGAGCACTTCGGAGGTGACTCGGAAACGCTGTCGCTGTTGAAGGCACTCGATCCATCGCTTCGAAATCAGGGCGTCATCCTAGCCCTCTGTGCGGGATGGCCAGAGAGTGCCGAACTCGCTGGCGTATTCGAGGCATTCACGAAACGTGATCGCCATCTGGCGCTGAACTACCCCACGATGTTCGCTCTAAAGTATACGTGCACTCCGACAGGAGATCTGACAAAGGCGCTTGGTGGCGATCTCAGAAGAGGCACGAAATTCGTGCTGCCAAACCTGGTCAAACCGCTACGGCGTCGGATCGTGAGAGACCGAAGCGCGCAGGCGACTTTTGAGGATGTAATCAAGGACAGTGCATCACCGACCGCGAAAGCCACGACGGCACGACTACTGGCGATCGCCACGGGCCTTAATGAGCAGCTCAGGGCTTGGTCGGAGCTCGAGGTGCGGCCGGATGAACTCCCGTGGACCCGCGAACCCGTGTCGGAACGCCACGCGGTCCCTCGGCGGTCCCAGATGCATAGTGGTGACGGGATGAAGAGTTTGCGTGTGTGTCTATTCACCACGTCTGAATCGGCAAGCGGCCACGCTTTCCAAGCGTGCTCGATCGACCACTCCGACATCTCTCCACTTTAGAATCAACGAGTTGCGGGCGGCCCAGAACAGTGTAGCGCAAAACGCTCCTTCAAATCGTACCGTTCCGCTATGAGATTTGGATTCAGCAGTTTACGAACCTGTTCTGAGGACGACATGGTGAGAATTGTGTTAGACCTCTTAACATGTCACGAAGACTTACCGGCTTTTGCAAGAGCTTGATTCCCCGACCTCTATCATCGGCCGGCCTCCCTCCGCCTGTGCCTGCTTGTTGTGCGCCTCCCCCACATCGGCTGCCGCGGCGTGCGGAAGACGTCGACACTTGCAGTACCGCAGGATACGTCGGCTGACGCCTAGCCGGCCCGTCAACGCGAGTAACGGGTGAAGACAGAATCGCGAACAGCCTTCGCGTGGCAGGGGGAGCAAGTCTTGAGCAACGCGTCGCCGCCAGGTGTACCGTCCTGGCTGAAGTGACCGTATCCCCACCCGCCGGTCGAGGCGTACTTCTTTGAGTCCTTGACCATGAACTGAACGTTTGTCGGATCCCCGGCAACGAACGACTGGGTCTGGCCAAAGGCTTTGTTGTTTTCCTCAGACGGGACGAAACGGTAGTGCAAAGCAGCGATGATCGCACCGTCCGGGAAGGGGAGCTTTCCGTCGCGATAGGCCTGGATAGCAACATCGTTGCCCAGCACTGCGCCGAAACTATTGAGGTTGGCTTCTTCGTGGGCCACGGAGATCAGCTTCCAGTCTCGGTATCCGACTGGGATTTTAGTGACAAAGACCGACCCGGCAGACTGTGCAGATGCAGAAGAAATGACCGCGACGACGCAGACGGTCACAGCGATCGCCACCAGATAGAATCCAAAGCGTCTCATAGCTACCTCCTGACTCTTGCGTAACAGGTATTGGCGACCTCGTGAGATCGGATCGGCCAGAACTTCGGGAGCCGGATTCCCCTCAGGGCCCGAAGGTGAACACATAGGCGCGTAGTCCCTGGTCGTTCGAGGACAGCGTTAGTACGTGCCGTCGCGGCGGCCCGCCGGCGACGAGGCGGATCATTCCCGAACGATCGAAGCGTGCGACACCGTCCATACCTACGTCCATTCCGCGCGCGTCGCCGATTGGCTTTCCATCGAGCAGCACTGAAACGGCCGCACGTCCTGAGGGCCCGGGCTGCATGACGAGGTTTACTTCGCCCGCTACAAACGGGAGGATGATCTCGCCAGTTCCCTTTTTGAGTTCGACGTATTGACGGTCGGTGTGCCAGTCTCCCTTCAGCGTGACCGCGCCCGGTTCGCGTCGCTCGGCACCGATGTAGGTCTCGTTCGTGATGCCAGCGTAGGAAGGATGACCCGTCTTCGCGAATGTCGACGCCAGTTCGGTCACCGCCGGCAATTGACTCCCTGGTTGGGCCGTAATCAACAAACGGCGGATCTCGCGCTCGATTTCGTCGTAGCTCCCTTCTCCGATCCATCGGCGCACCAGTCGTCCTCGATCGTCGAACAGGTATTTTGCTGGCCACGCGTCGTTCCCGAACGCACGCCATATGGCGAAGTCATTGTCGATGGCGATTGGGTACATCAATCCGTGGTCACGAATTCCTCGGTCGATGTTGTCGACGTGTTTGCCAAACTCAAACTCTGGCGCGTGCACGCCGATGACGACTAACCCGAGCGGCGCGTACACGCGATTCCAATCCTTGACATAAGGGGCCGTTCGAATCCAGTTGACGCACGTGTACTCCCAGAAATCCACTAGCACGACCTTCCCGCGCAACGCCTCGGCGGTGAGCGGCGGCGAATTGACCCACCGCTGCGCGCGCAATGACGGCAAGTTGCTCGCGGCACCCGCCACACATGATGCCGCAACCACACCGAGGCACAGTGACAAGACGACTCTCATCATGGGATCCACCAACCGTAACGATAGTTCCAAGGCGTCAACGATTCCGAAGGATCGTCGGAGCTGGATAGTAAGCTGCCTCGACGCGGGGCGGCGGCACTCATCAACGTGACGGCGACCCGCGACGAAGCCCTGAAGAGTGCCCGGTCTTCTACGTGCGCAGTGATCGGAAGCCCGCGCGAATCTCTTCGCTGAGGAACTTCGGCTGCTCAAACGCGGCGAAGTGCCCGCCCTTGGGGAGCCTGTTGTAGTGAATGAGCTTGGGATACGCCCGTTCCGTCCAGCTCCGTGGAGCAGGATAGAGCTCGTCAGGGAAGACGCTCACGGCAACCGGGATGGAGACGCCTTTGGCATTGAAATACCCCTTGCCCCAATATTCCCAGTAGAGACGGGCGCCAGAAATCCCCGTGTTCGTCAGCCAGGTGATCGTGATGTTGTCGAGAATGTCGTCGGGCGTGAGGCCCTCCGACTGTCCGTCGAAGACGCGCGCGATGAGCTCCAAGCTGCGCGCGTCGTGATCGAGGAAGTACGCCGCCAGGCCGACGGGCGAATCCGCGATTCCGTACAACGTCTGTGGCCGCAGCCCCATCTGGTACCCGTAGCCGATTCCCTTTTGATAGACGAACTGCAGACGCTCGTACGCGAGTTTCTCATCGGCTGAGAGACCCGCTGGTGCCGGCGCGCCGGAAAAGGCGGCCCCGTCAATGTCGGCTGGAAAGATGCCGGGCATGTTGGTGTGAATGCCGAGCAACTCCGGGGGTGCCAGGACTCCCATCATGTCGACGACCACCGCCCCCCAATCGCCGCCTTGCGCCACGAAATTCGTGTATCCGAGGCGTTTCATCAGCACGACCCAGGCACGCGCGATGCGCTCTGGTCCCCAGCCGGTGCCGGTGGGCTTACCCGAGAAGCCGTAGCCCGGGATCGACGGAATCACGACGTGAAAGGCATCCGCTGCGCTGCCGCCGTGTGCCGTGGGATTGGTCAGCGGCTCGATGAGCTTGAGCTGCTCGACGACGGAGCCCGGCCAGCCGTGAGTGATGATGACGGGCAACGCATTCTCGTGCTTCGAACGCACGTGAATGAAGTGGATGTCGATACCATCGACCTCGGTGATGAAGTTCGGCACGGCGTTGAGGCGCGCTTCGACCTTGCGCCAGTCGTATTCCGTCGCCCAGTAACGCGCGAGCTTCTGCACGGTCGCGAGCGGCACGCCCTGCGTAAAGTCGCCGACGGTTTCCTTCTCGGGCAATCGTGTCGCCGTGATACGCCGTCGCAATTCGGTGAGTTCCGCGTCCGGAACATTCACACGAAACGGACGAATCGCGGTCTTGTCGGTTGCCTGCTCGCTGCGTTGTTCGCTAGCACTCGGGGTCATGGTGTCCTCCTTTTGAGTTGTTGTGGATCTGTTCGTTCCGGCTGCGTGAAGGCTTATGGGAATGTCCTTTCCGAACGGACCATTGAGTTGCACGACAGCGCGGGAACCACCATCGCAGCGAGACGATGACTCCGCTTTGGACTGCAACGCGTCGGGCCATTCACTTGAGCAACTTCATGGCGATCTCCTCGGGCGCATGAAACCACACGCGCGAAACCGAATCTATTGGACGATGGTGTCGGCGATACCTTCGTATAGGTCGGTGGCGAGTGTCGCAGCCGCATCGCCGTGCGGATCCCCACGGCGTACTGATTCGCAGAATGTCGCAGTCGGTCTTGCAACTGGGCGATGCGCTGGAATTGAATTCTTAGTTCGCGACCCTCGCGAACTCCCGAGTCTCTCTAGTCGAGATACCCGGCCCTCACGCACGTTGACGGGCGGCGCTTGATGATCGCCCCGGCGAACGCGATGCCGCGTGGGCCGGAGAGCCGGCGCGAGTCGAGTGATGTGATGTCGTTTGTCAGTCCATACTGTCTCCCTGGACGCAGCTCGCGGATGCATGACACAAGCCGCAAGCCCAGTGGACGATGGCGTCGATCGAGACGGCCAAGAGCGCCTGCAACCGACTGGAAATCGGTGGACGACCAATACCAAAGTCTTATGGACGTTTGCTGGTAGAGTGGCGCATCCTGTGCCGGGGAACTGCGCCAAGGCACGACCCCAATGGGACTCAACGCGGGTGCGAACACACCGCTTAACCTTCTGCGGTGGGAAGGCTCGAGCTGTCGATCAGGCCAACCGAGCAGATGGAGGTGTGGACGTGGCTGAATCTGCTGAACCAAGACAGGAGCCCTGGGATCGAGTGGTGGCGGAAGCCGGCCCATGCGATCACATCGTGCAGCTCTATCAGGACCAGGATTTTCTCAACCGCGCCGTCTGCCGGTTCGCCGGTGCTGCTCTCGCGAACGGAGAGGGCATCATCCTGGTGCCAACGCTCATCCACTGGAACGCCTTTCGCCCACGCCTCGAGGCAGAGGGCGTGGATGTGGAAGCGGCACGGGCACGTGGACAGCTGACGGTGGTTGACGCCGACGAATTACTGCCCCGCTTCATCCGGGACGCCATGCCGGATTCGCCTGTATTCCTCGGCCTCGCCGGGGACGTCATCGGACAGGCGCGCGCTGGAGGGCGCTACCAAAAAGTGCGTTGGTGGGGAGAAATGGTCAATGTCCTGTGGGAGCGCGGAGACGTTGCCGCCAGCATGGCTCTCGAGGACCTGTTCGATCAGCTCGGCAAAAAGCATGACGTTGCGCTCTTCTGCTCGTTCCTGATGGACAACTTCAACGGCGAAGTGCATACGCACATGCTGCCCAGGCTCGGGACGAATCACTCTCACCTGATTCCAGTGGAGGACTACGCGCGGCTGGAGCGCGCCGTGGCCGATGCGCTTCGGGAGACGGTCGGCGCGGACGAAGCCCGTGTGCTTGAAACTCGGCTGCTCTCCGACTATCGGCCGCCCTTCAGCATGCCGCGCGCCCAAGCGTTGCTGCTCGGATTGCGTCAGATTCTCCCGACAGTTGCTGATCCCGTCCTGCAACGGAGCCGCAATCTGTACATGGCTTCAGAGGCCGACCGATGACGACGGAGCGCGTGATGCTCAATGACGGCTGGACCTGTTTTCAAGGGGCCAATGCCGACGACGCGGCCGCATACACGGCGACGGCCGATCTGATCAGCATCCTTAATACCGTTGATGCGCCCATCGTCGTCGCGCGACGCGACTCTGTGATCGTTTTCTTCAACAAGGCGGCGGCGGATGTGCTCGGCCTCTCGCCGTCGGACATTGGTCGACCGTTCTGCGATGTCTCGGTGCTCGCTGGTTTGCCCCGCCTGGAAGAGCGATGCAGCCAGGTCGCCGCCAGCGGAGTGGACTCCCGGGCCGATTTTCGCGAGAGAGACAGGTGGTTTGTCGTTCGAATATCCCCCTATACAAACGGCGATCGCCAGGTCACCGGCACGGTGCTGACGTTCACGAATGTGACGGCTTTCCGCGGAAGCATCGATCAGGCCATCTACGAACGCGAATGCACCAAGGCGATCCTCAACACGGTCGGCGATCCTCTCGTCGTGCTGAGCGCTGACCAGCGGATCCAGTCGGGCAATCGCGCCTTCTACTCAATGTTCGGGGTCTCTCGCGATGAGACGCAAGGAGTCCCCCTCTACGATCTCGGGGGCGGCGCCTTTGAACTGGCCCTGTTGCGTACGCAGCTCGAAGAGATGCTTGCCGGCAGTCATGCGTTCCAGCCCGTTGAGGCGGATCTCGTCCTTCCGGGAAAGGGTCCACGGACGCTCGTTCTTGACGCCCGTCCTTTGTCGTTCCCGGGCCATTCCGAACGCAGGGTTCTGGTGACGTTCCAGGACATCACGGCGCGCAAACAGGCTGAAGCGGCCAAGGATCTGCGTTCGGAGGCGGAGTTGCGTCGCAGCGAGGCATTTCTCGCCGAAGGTCAACGCCTCAGCGTAACGGGCAGCTTTTGTTGGAAGGTGGCGACCGACGAAATCACGTGGTCTGAGCAGCTCTATCGCATCTACGAGTTTGAGATCGGCGTGCCGGTGACGCTCGAACGGATCCGTACTCGAGTCCATCCGGGGGACCTCAGTGTGTTAGAGAAAATGAAAATGGTCGGCCAGGCGCGAGGCGGCGGCCACGACTTTGAGTGGCAGTACCGTTTGATAATGCCTGACCACTCGATCAAGTACCTGCATGCCGTCGCTCATGCGATCCGCGACCGGGATGGTCAGCTGGAGTACATCGCAGCGGTTCAGGATGTCACGGCGCGCCGCATGTCGGAAGAAGCGCTCGCCGAGGCCAGATCGGAACTTGCGAAGGTGGCAAGAGTCACAAGCCTCGGAGTGCTGACAGCGTCGATCGCACACGAAGTCAACCAGCCTCTATCGGGCATCATCACTAACGCCAGTACGTGCCTTCGGATGTTGGATGCCGATCCTCCGAACGTCGACGGCGCGCGCGAAACCGCGCGGCGGACCATTCGCGATGGCAACCGCGCGTCGGATGTGATCACACGACTGCGTGCGCTGTTCAGCAAGAAGGAGTTCACGTTCGAATTGCTGGATCTGAACGAGGTCACGAGGGAAGTCATCGCGCTGTCGCTGAGTGACCTTCAGAGAAACCGGGTCGCTCTTCAGTTGGAGCTCGCCGAGGATCTCCCGACCATCATCGGCGATCGCATCCAGCTCCAGCAGGTCATCCTCAACCTGCTCCGAAACGCCTCCGACGCGATGGTTGACGTGCACGATCGCCCGCGGCAATTGCTGGTCAGAACCGAACGGGAGGACGGCGATCGTGTGCGTGTGAGCGTGCGGGATGCCGGCGTGGGCGTCGATCCGCGGAGCATGAACAAGCTGTTTGACGCCTTCTACACAACGAAAAGCGACGGCATGGGGATCGGGCTCTCGGTCAGCCGCTCCATCATCGAGGGACATCAAGGCCGTCTCTGGGCAGAGTCGAACGATGGTCCGGGCGCCACATTCTCGTTTTCCATTCCCAGCGGTCCAGAGAGCGTGACGAACGCGGCACCGCGATGAGGCAGTCATGATGGGCAAGCGTTCACTGGTGTCGGTCGTCGATGACGACGAGTCCGTCCGCGAGTCGCTGCCAGACTTGCTGCGGGAGTTCGGCTTTGCCGCCGAGGCGTTCTCATCGGCCGAAGCGTTCCTCGCATCGGACGTCGTCAGCGACACGAGCTGTCTGCTCCTCGACATCGCGATGCCCGGCATGTCCGGACCGGAATTGCAACAGGAACTGATACGTCGGCAGCAGGAGATCCCGATTGTGTTCATCACCGCGCAAGGTGACAAGGCGGTCCGTCCGCGCCTGCTCGCCCACGGAGCGGTCGAGTGCCTGTTGAAGCCGTTCAGCGAGACGGCCTTGCTGGCCGCGGTCAATACCGCGCTTCGGATGAGGTCAGAATGACAATGTTCAGCACCGGAAACGTCACACCCGGGCCTTATACTATCAGTTCGCCGTTCGCAGCCCGTCTGATCGAGGCAGTCACCATGCCCGACGTCACGTCCATCGTCTTCGTCGTTGACGACGACGTCTCAGTGCGCGAATCGTTGGAGCTATTGATCAGCACAGCGGGCTGGCAGCCCGAAACGTTCGCGTCGGCACAGGAATTCCTGTCCCGCCTACGCCCCACGGTTCCGTGCTGCTTGGTGCTCGACGTGACGCTTCCGGGGCTCAGCGGGCTGGAACTGCAGCAGCAGCTTGCCGAGCGCACGGACATGCCGATCATCTTCATCACCGGCCACGGCGACGTGCCCATGACTGTGCAAGCGATGAAGGCAGGAGCGGTCGAGTTCCTGACGAAGCCATTCAAGGACGATGTGCTGTTGGACGCCATCCGCGGCGCCATCGAGCGGAGTCGCGCCACACTCCGCCAAGATTCGCAGATACGAGTCTTGCGGGACTGCTACGCCTCACTCACTGCGCGCGAACGCCAAGTCATGAAGCTGGTCGTCTCGGGTTTGCTGAACAAGCAAGTCGGTGGCGAGCTCCGGATCAGCGAGATCACCGTGAAGGCGCACAGAGGCCAGGTCATGCGCAAGATGAAGGCCGACTCGCTTCCTGGCCTGGTGACAATGGCCGCGCGCCTCGGCCTACGGCCCGCGCGGACAGAGTCCTAGCGAGCGAGTCCACTCCCATCTATTCGTTCTGCCGTCCGCTCGCTCGACTTCGATCCGAGAAGTCATCCCACAGATCTTCTCGACGCTCGCTCGAATCGAAGCGTACCGAGGAACATCGCGACGAACGCGAACAAGTAAGCCTGAGAACTGTGTAAGAACTGTGTAAGGTGGGGCCGAGATCGAGGAGGAATACCGAGGTTTACGGCGTCACATCAAGGAGCATCTTGGAGCCGCAAGTCGTTGAATCAAGTGCGCCACGAGGTGTCTTGGTGTCCTGAGCAGGATGGGCCAGGGTACACACAAGGCCGAACGTCACAAGCAAATCGATTCAAGTTGCCGAATCAGTTGTTGCTCACGCGGGTAATCCACGGGATGCAGCTCGTAGACTGCATGGAGGTCTAGACCTTCCCGTGGCAGTGGTATTGGCGCCGTAACGGTTCTCTGTGCCGCGTCCACAGCCAGCAGGCCGATCCCGAGGCGTTTGAGTACCGGAGCGCGGTCGAAGATGCCAGATGGGTATCCGATATTCAAGACACCCGCGTCGATCTGTTTCGGCGGGCCGAACCCCGGCGTCTGGGCGTTTCCTGTGATCGGGACACCGACCCGCGCCAGCGATCACGGCAGCGGCGATGCTCAGGAACCGGCGGCGGTCGTCGTCGATTGCTCCATGCATCAGGCGCCCGCTCTCACCTCTTCCCGTACGCCGTGAAGATGTAATCCTTGTTCGCCACTCGCGTGTGGCACGCGAACCCGCAATCGATCGTACCCGTCTTGTTGGGAACGAACGAGTCGGTCGCACGGTCGTAATCGAACACGGCATAGGCCCAGCCCTTCGTGTTCGGATATTTCTTGCTGTCCTTCTCGATCAGGAAGACATCCTGCAACACGTCCGGGATACGCACAGAGAAGGGCGCCTCGGTGCTCTTCTTCGGCTTCCACTCAATCTTGGCGATCTTGGAGCCGTCCGGAAAAGGTTTTCCGTTGCCCGGAATGCCGGACTTGTACGCGGCGATCATCGTGGGATTCGCAACCATCGCCTTGAGCAGATCGTCGGTC
>QHWF01000245.1 GCA_003222455.1 Acidobacteriota bacterium | reverse complement strand
CACGTCGAGAGCACGACGCGGCCGCTTCGTACCGTCTCAGCACCGGCCATGACCGCGTCGACTGCGACGCGGGAGAGCCCTTCGTAAATCAGGTGCTTGTCCGCCTCGCCTCCACCCAGCATCGATGGGTCTTTCGCCACCGTGTTGCCGTCGCGTGATCGGACGAAGACGAGGTTCGTGGCGGGCAATTCGTCGATCGGCGGCGCCGACATGTAGAAGAGGCCGTCGAACAGCCGGCGCGTCCACGCATTGCCGATGGCGACGAGGTCCGCGCCCTCCCGCCCACCCACGTCGCGCTCGGTCGTGAGCGGCGAGATCCTGGCGCCACGCGCTTCGCGCTCCTTTCGCGCGACGAAGTCGGCGAACCGGCTTTCAGAATTCAGAATTCCGAATTCAGAATTCAGAATTTCCTCGGCGGCGGCGGTTCGATGTGAATGATGGCGTCGGCGATCTGAGGGTAGCGGGCGATGAGCCGATCCTTCACCACGTGCGACAGATCGTGGGCCTCGGTCAGCGGCATCGCCGGCGGCAGCCACACGTGCAGGTCGAGGAAGACGTGATCCGAAGATCCGCGGGTCCGGATGTGATGGCATCCGAGGACGCCCGGTACGCCGTTCACGATCCGTTCGATATCCGATTCGGCAATCACGATCCGGTCGCTCAGGATGCGTGTGGTCGCGCGAGCGATCTGAAACCCCGCATGTCCGATGAACCCGGCAACCAGCAGCGCCGCCAACGGATCGAGGATGGCGATCCCCGATTTCGTGCCGATCAGCGCACCGATCACCGTGACCGAGGTCCAGACGTCGCCGCGCGTCTGGAGCGCGTCGGCCAGCAGCACCTCGCTGCCAAGCCTGCCCGCTTCCCGCGTTTCGTACGAAATCACCAGCAGGTTCACGCCAACGGTGGCCAGCATCACGGCGAAGCTGGCGGCCGTGATCGTCGGCACCGCGGAGCGGCCGGTGAGATGATTGAATGCGTTGCGGAGCACCTCGATCATTACGAGCAGCAGAAACGCCGTGACCGACGCGGCTGCAACCGTCTCGTATTTCCGGTGACCGTACGGATGGTCCTCGTCCGGCGGTTGCCCGGCCGCCCGCACACCGATGAGGCCGGTGACGTTCGCGGCCGTGTCGGTCAGCGAGTGAAATCCGTCGGACAGGATGCTGATGGCGCCGCTCGCGTAGCCGAAGGCGATCTTCGCGAGCGCGACGGCCAGGTTCAGAAACAGCACGCGGATGAGGACGCGCGAAACTGCGGCGTACCGTTCCTCTGTGACCCAGGCCGCGCCACCCGGGGTGTTGCCGCCGGTGGCCGTAACCGGCGGGCCTGTCGCGGCGCGATCGTTCGACGTTCGTTGACGCGGCCGTGCGACTCCCAAGGCGGTGATCCCGAATCGCGCTTCAAAAGACGCGCGCCGACGGTACCGGCCACCATCGCAGCTGCACCTTGCCGATGATGTACTTTTTCGGCACCATGCCCCAGTGCCGGCTGTCGGAGCTGTTGTTGCGATGATCGCCCATCACGAAATAGTAGCCCTCCGGAATCACCTGGGGCCCCCAGTCGTCGTGACTGCGGTACTCGGACGGCACGTAATCGTCTTTGAGCGGGATGTCGTTCACGTACACGCGGCCGTCCACGATGCGGACCGTGTCGCCTTCTTCGGCGATCACGCGCTTCACGAACGATTTCTCCGGGTTCAGCGGATAGTACAGCATCACGATATCGCCGTGCCGCGGCTCGCCGATGCGGTACACCAGCTTGTTGACAATCAGCCGATCCTGATCCTCGAGCGTCGGCGCCATGCTCTGGCCTTCCACGCGCGCCACCTGGAAACCGAAGGTGACAATCAGAATGGCATAGACCGCTGCGGAGATCAGCGTCTTGACCCACGCAACGAGCTCCTCCTTGACCTGCGCGAGCCGGGTGCTGGGCGCTTGAAGCGCGAGCGTTCCGCCGTCGATAGGATTCGTCGGTCCACCATACGCGTGCAGCGGCACGTCAGCCGCGGCCGCCATGCTGATCTCCAAGGGTGACGAACTGTCAGACGGTTCGTCGAGACGCTGGTGGAACGCGCGGCTGCCATTCGCCAGCTCCGCCGAGCGGCTCGGCAGGAACGGCACGGCAGGGTCGAGCACGTCGGACTCGCTGCTCGTGCCGAGAGGCGCGTTCTCGGATACGGCCGGTGGATACGGCACCGGGAAACGTGCTTCGTCTGATTCGACGTCGGGGACCGCGGCCTCCGGGCCGTCAGGCCTGTCGGCGCGATGCCCGGGCACGACGCTCTCGTTCGATGGCACACTCCCGGCGCCTTCGCCGGAATGCAGAATCGCGGGCCGTTCGTCGGTCGATTCAGGCACGTCGTTCGCTGCGTTTCCGTGAAGAGCCGCCGGCCGATCGCTTACAGTTTCAGGTACTCCCGCAGGCGACGCGTCTGCGTGCGGCTCACGGGAATCTCCGTCGCCTTCGCGTCTTTCATCCGCAGGAGGTAGTTCCGACTGAACCAAGGGACGATCTCCTTGATCTTGTTGATGTTCACCAGATGTGAGCGATGCACGCGCCAGAAGACGCTGGAATCGAGCCGGGCCTGGAGCTCGTCGAGCGTCCGGTAATTCGACGTGCCCGAATGCTGGGTCGTCACGACCGTGATACTTTCGCCCGCCAGCGACGCGTAAACGATCTCGTCGGCATGCACGAGCAGGAACCGTTCGCCGACCTTAATCGCCAGCCGCTCGCGGCGGCTCTGTCGTTCGGCGACGAGCTGGACGATCCGTTCGAGCTGCGCGTCAATCGAGCTCGCACCGGCGGCGTCCGTCCGATTCAGGTCCGGCACGCGCGCGCTCGTGATGCGGCGCCGCGCCCGATTGACCGCCATTTCGAGACGCGAGGGATCAACCGGCTTCAGCAGATAGTCGACGGCGTTGACTTCGAATGCCTCAATCGCGTGCTGATCGTACGCCGTCACGAAAATAATGTGAGACGACGCACACGTGTCCACCATGTGGCGCGCCACTTCGAAGCCTGTCAGCCCGGGCATCTGGACATCAAGGAAGACGACGTCAGGTTGCAGTCGATCGATGGTCGTGAGTGCCTCGACTCCGTTGCCGGCCTGGCCGATCACCTCGACGCCGCCAATGCGCCCGAGCAGAAAGCCGAGCTCGTCGCGCGCCAGCTGTTCGTCGTCGACCAGAACTGCCCGCAAGTCCATCTTACGCCGTCACCCGCTCCGAGACCGCGAGCTCGGGGATGACCATGCGGGCGCAGGTGCCCTGCCCCGGGACGCTCGTCAGTTTCAGCTGGTAGTGTGCGCCATAAATCGTCTGCAGGCGTTCGTTGACATTGCTGAGACCGATCCCGCCGCTGAGCGCGCGTTCCAGCCGTTCCTCGCTCATCCCGAGGCCATCGTCGCGGACCTCGATAATCGCATGACGGTCGCGCAGCACGGCTGCAATCGTAATCCGTCCACCCCCGACTTTGCGCGCCAGCCCATGCTTGATCGAGTTCTCCACGAGCGGCTGGAGGATCATGCTCGGCACGATCACCTCGAGCGTATCGGGACTGATTTGTTTATCGACGCGGAGTTGCGGGCCGAAGCGGACGACCTCGATGTCGAGATACTCGTCAATCGACTGGAGCTCTTCGCGCAGCGTCACGAAATGGTCGGTGCTGCGCATCAGGCGCCGAAGCAAGCCGGACAATTTTGCGATGAGCATGCGCGCCGTGTCCGGCTGGGTCCGGATCAGGGACGAGATCGAGGCGAGCGTGTTGAACAGGAAGTGCGGACTGATCTGATTGGCCAGCGCCTCGAGCTTCGCGGCCAGGAGCAGCTTGTCCTGTTCCTGCAGCCGGTGCTCGATGCGCGCGTTGTTCCAGATCTTGATCGGCGTCGCCACGCAGAGCACGGTGGCGAGCAGCACGAACACCGTGCTCCGGATCGACGTCGGCATCAACATGAAGAGCCGGTGATGGTTGCGCCACCTGGCGCCCAGCGCCAATCCAGACACCTCGAGGGCGATTGGCGCCAGCAATAACAGCACCTGCCAGTCCACCTGCAGCGATCGGATCATCTGCCACGCGCGGCGATGCAGCGTCGTGAAGACGAACGGCGAGAAATGCCAGATCGCCTCCTTTGGACAGAGCTCGCGCAGGCCGCCGCCGGCAAAGCCGCACCCGATGGCGAACGGCAGCGCCACCCATTCCCCGTTGAAAATCGGAGCGGCCCCCACCATGGCGCCGACCGTCGCGCCGGCGTAAGGACCTGCAATCAAACCCGCGAGAAACGATCCCTCGAGCGTGAGATCCGCGGCATTGTAATTGAGCAGGAGCCGCGCGGCCACGCCGGCCGCAAGCGGAATCCCGAGGCCGAGCGCAAACGCCAGGCGGTCGGGCCAGAGCCGCCGCTCGAAAATGAGGATGTGCCGGAACCGGCGATAGCGCACCAGCATGGTCGCAAGCGCCGCGATCACAGCCAGCTTGACGACCAGCGTCGTCAAAAGGACCTGCTCGGAAAGGAATTGCGTCCCCGCCATTTCCTGTGCCTTCAGAAGCCCGCGCTGATTTACATGATCTTATCGGCCGGGTAAACTGAGGGCAATGGCTGTGATTCGACCGTTCATCATCGGTTTTGTGACCACTCTCAAGCATCTCTTCAAGAAGCCGATTACCGTCAACTATCCCGAACAGAAGTTTCCGATGTTCCCCAAGTGGCGGGGCAAACAGGTGCTGATGCGCGACGAGAACGGTCTCGAGAAATGCGTCGCCTGCGGGCTGTGTTCGGTGGCGTGTCCCGCCGATGCGATCTATCTCGAGGCGGCTGAAAACGACGGGAGCGTGCAGGCCGGCCCGCGCTATGCGTCGGTGTATCAGATCCACAAGACGCGCTGCATCTTCTGCGGGTACTGCGAGGAAGCCTGTCCGGTTGGCGCCATCTTCATGGGCAAGGATTACGAGCTGGCCGTGTACAGCAAGGACGATTTCGTGTGGGACAAGGCGGATCTCCTCGTGCCGGCGGCGACCTCGCTGGCGCCCGCGTCGCGATAGCGACGTGGGCAGGATGGGCGGGATAGGCAGGATAGGCTGGATGGGCAGGAGGGGCGGGACGGGAAGAAGATCGCGGACACGATGATGCAATCGGCCAGCCGGCTCGGGTCCGACGGGCGGCGTCCATGCGGCCCATCCCGCCCCTCCTGCCGATCCTGCCCCTCCCGCCGATCCTGCGCATCCCGCTCGTCCTGCCCATGCAGATAGGCGCTCTCGGCGACGTCCACGGCGCCTTCGAAACCGTTCAAACAATCATGGAGCGGCACTCAGAGGTGCCGCTGTGGGTCTGCGTGGGGGACGTCGCGAGCAACGAGGGCGACTACTTCGAGCCGCTTGCGCCGCTCTATTTCATCAAAGGGAACAACGAGGACTTCGACGTGCTCGCCGCTGCCATCCGCGGCCGTCCGGTCGCGGCGAAGCTATACTATTTGCAGAACGGTGGTCCGTACCGCGTCGGGCCGTGGCGCGTCGCCGCGCTCGGCGGAACATTTGCGCCGAGCTGGTACAACACGCCGGCCGCGGCCCTGCCTCCGTCAAAAGGGCGCAAATCGTCGCCCAATCCGCTCAAGCTGGGCAAGAGCCGGGACGACAAGCGGCGGCACTTCGTCCGCGACGAAGCGATCGCCTGCAAGTCGCTGTCGGCGATCGACCTGTTCTTGACACATGAGGCCCCCCGGCCGTTCTATCCGGCGGGCCGCCGGATCGACGCCGGCAAGACGGTCCTGAACGACGTGCTGGCGGCGATGAAGCCGCGGCTCCATCTGTTCGGCCATCATCACGAGTTCACCGACTCGATGCGGCAGGGAGTCCGCTCGATTGGCCTCGACATCGTCACCAAATCGTACATGCTCGTCGACGTGGAGACGTTCCGGTGTGAGCGCCTCGATACGTGAGAGCGGCGCAATCGGGTAATCTGCGTATTGAGTTGATTGCGCCACCTGGGAACGCAAAGGCCGCGAAGGCCGCAAAGCCAATATATGTCTTTCTTTGCGTCCTTTGCGTCCTCTGCGTTCGATCGTGACGTTCGCTAGACTGGGACTGAGGGACTGAGTGCAGGACTTCCTCGAGACGGTCGAACACCGCGTGCTGGTGTGTGACGGCGCGATGGGCACCATGCTGTATGCAAAAGGGGTGTTCATCAACAAGAGCTTCGATGCCTTGAACATCACGCAACCCGATCTCGTAGGCCGGGTGCACCAGGAGTACGTGTGGGCGGGCGCGGACATCATCGAGACGAACACCTTCGGCGCGAATCGGATCAAGCTCGGATCGTTCGGGCTCGCCGACAAGCTGTATGCGATCAACGAGCAGGGCGCCAGCGCCGGTGCCATCGGGCCGCTCGGTATCCGGATCGAGCCGTGGGGCAAGACCGGCATCGATGATGCTCGCGAATTCTTCCGCGAACAGGCGCAGGCGCTGGTCGACGGCGGCGTGCAGCTGCTGGTGCTCGAGACGTTTCGCGACTTGAACGAGATCGGCGCGGCGATCGAGGCGGTGCGCAGCGTTTGCGATCTGCCGATTGTCGCGCAGATGAGCACCGAGGAAGACGGCAGTACGCTCGACGGCACGCCGCCCGAGCGCTTCGCGCCGGACCTGGAGCGCCGCGGCGCCACCCTCGTCGGCGTGAACTGTGCCGTCGGCCCGGCTCCCATGCTCGACACCATCGAGCGGATTGCCGAGGTCACGCGGGCGAAATTATCCGCGCAGCCCAACGCCGGCAA
Source organism: Acidobacteriota bacterium (assembly GCA_003222455.1). GTDB lineage: Bacteria > Acidobacteriota > Vicinamibacteria > Vicinamibacterales > CAVVIG01 > QHWF01. The sequence goes on along the minus strand of QHWF01000245.1, from coordinate 2,490 downwards.
GCCGCGCGATGTCGAGGGCCGCAATATCTATCTCTGTTCGCCCGACTACATGGCGTCGTACGCGCGCCGGTTCGTGCAGCACCGGGTCCGGATCGTCGGCGGCTGCTGCGGCACCACTCCCGAACACATCCGGCAGATCAAGATCGCGGTTCGGGGCATGGCGCCTGCCCTGAGCGGAGTCGAAGGGCCTGCCGTCGTCCTTTCTGGCACGCTCAGCGGATCGAAGATTTCCACGCCGGCGATCCTGGCGCCGCCCATCGCACGGCAGGAGAAATCGCGCCTCGCGCACGCGCTGGCCCGGCGCACATTTGTTACCGCGGTCGAGCTGGTTCCGCCACGCGGCTATCGCGCAGACGCGGTCATCGAACGAGCGCGGCAGTTGAAGATCAGGGGCGTCGACGTCATCAACATCCCCGACAGCCTGCGGGCCGGCGCGCGTGTCAGCGCGCTGTCGCTGGCCGTTCTGATTGAACAACAGGCCGGCGTCGAGACATTGCTCCACTACTCCTGTCGAGACCGGAACCTGCTCGGCATTCAGTCCGACCTCCTTGGCGCGCATGCCATGGGCCTGCGCAATCTCCTGCTGATCACCGGCGATCCGGTTCGCATCGGCGATTACCCGGATGCCACCAGTGTGTTCGACGTCGACTCCATCGGACTCACAAACGTCGTGGCCCGGCTCAATCGCGGCTGCGACATCGGCGGGCAGGCCATCGGCGCGCCGACCGCGTTTCACATCGGCGTGGCGCTCAATCCCACCACAACCGATCTGGATCAGGAGCTTCGACGCTTCGAGTACAAGGTCGAGGCGGGCGCGGAGTTCGTCGTCACGCGGCCCATTTTCGACCTTCGCGCCTTTGAGCTGTTGCGCAAGCGCATTCAATCGGCGCGGCTGCCGGTCATCGGTGGCGTGGTCCCGCTCGAGAGCGCGCGGCACGCCGAGTTCATGGCGAATGAGGTGCCGGGCATTCGTGTTCCTGACGAGCTGCTCGCGCGCATGCGGCGCGCCGAGGATGCCGAGAGCGCTGCGCGCGAGGGCGTTGCGATTGCACGGGAGATCGCCATGGAACTGCAGGGGTCGGTGCAGGGTCTGCAGATCGCAACAGCCTCAGGCGATACCGACGCGGCGCTGGCGATCCTCGATGGACTTCATTAACGGACCAGATGTATAGTCGCTTCGCTGCGCGTTGTGCAGCAGGCACACCAATTGATTGGCGCGACGTGCTGGTGTCGGCCGCCGGCCCACCTGTCACTGAGCCGCAACGCTGCCGAGGCTACTGATGTCCTTATTTGAGCCGACTCGTTCTCCAGAAACCGAAGAGATCCTGGGGTCCGATGCAGCGGATTTCGTCGCAGGCGTCTACGAAAAGCTGGCGTCAGTCTACGACCTCACGTTCGGACCGGCGCTGCACCCGGGTCGTGTGGACGCGATCCAGCGCATGCGCATCAAACCCGGCGAGCGGGTGCTGGAAGTCGGTATCGGCACCGGGATCAATGCGCCGCTCTATCCCTCGGACTGTCTGGTGACCGGCATCGATCTGTCGAGCTCGATGCTGGAAAAAGCGCGCGACCGTGTGTTCCGGAAAGGCGTGCGAAACGTCCGCCTGCTGCAGATGGATGCGGCCAACCTCAAATTCGCCGACGACACCTTCGACGTCGTCTACGCCCCGTACGTGATCAGTGTCGTTCCCGATCCGGTTGGCGTCGCGCGCGAAATGCGGCGCGTCTGCCGGTTCGGCGGGCGCATCATCATCCTGAACCATTTCCGCAGTAAGAACACGCTGATGGCATGGATCGAGCGGATCATTTCGCCGTTCACCGTGCACATCGGCTTCAAGTCGGATCTGGACCTCCCCGCGTTCCTCGCGCAGGCCGAGCTCGAGCCGGTGTCGATTGAAAAGGTAAATGTCCCCCGCATCTGGTCGCTGGTGATCTGCACGAAAGACTGATCACGCTCGTTTTGCCGGCTTTTCACGAAGGCTCGAAGCGTACGAAGGACACGAAGGAGGTTTTGTACAGACGTTCAGAACAGCCCTTCGTGGATCTCCGTGGCCCTTCGTGACTTCGTGAAAGACCGTTGCGAAGGTGCTACGCCGCGGTATTCCGCCCTTTGCCGAACGGCTCTTCTATCGCCGGACTCTGGGGCGTCATCAGCTCAGCGCCGTTCGCGGTGATGTACATGTCGTCTTCCAGACGCACGCCGAACTCGCCGCGGATGTAGATCCCCGGCTCGTCGCTGAAGACCATCCCGGGTTGCGCCCGGAGCGCAGTCTCCCACCCGAACATGTTGTGCTTCACGAGATACGGCCACTCGTGACCGTCCATGCCCATGCCATGACCGAGGCGGTGGGTGAAAAACTTGAAGCCGGGACCATAGCCGCCGTCGATGACGACCTTGCGGGCGGCGGCATCGATGCTTTCGAGCGGCACACCAGGACGTGCCGCGTCGAGCGCCGCGGCCTGGGCCCGATGCACGATGTCGAACACCCG
>QHWF01000244.1 GCA_003222455.1 Acidobacteriota bacterium | reverse complement strand
GCCGTGATCGGCGTCGCGCTCGTCACCTTCAGCGCCGGAGCGGCGCTGGCGATGCTGTCCGCGAACACGAACTTCATCGTCTCTTCGATGCCGATGCGGCCGGTGACGAGTCCGCGATCTTTGAGTCCCTGAGCGACGCGTTCGAACGGGCTGTCGTCTTCCTGCCACGTCGCCACGTCGGTGTGCAGCATCGGACCGAGTGC
>QHWF01000959.1:1761-3102 GCA_003222455.1 Acidobacteriota bacterium | reverse complement strand
CGTGCGCGCCGCGCGGGGTTTTCGAGCAATGGAGCGTTGCGCGTCGTCTGGGTATGTTGAGCCGGATCGAGCAGGCGTTGCTCGATCCGGAGAATAAGTTTGCGCAGGCAGGCGTGCGGATTCGTTTCTCGCGGCTGGCAAATGACGCCGAGGTGCTGAGTCTCCGCGAGGAGTTGCGGCAGCTCGATCGTCGCGATCTCGCGGAGACACTCGAAACGACAGTGCGCCGCGGCCGGACGCTTGGCGGTTTCCGCGAGATCGACGCGTATCTGGACCCTGAGGCATTCAAGGTCGGTGACGTGATCGGCGGTGTGAACCACTTCCTCTAACCCGGCGTCTATGTTTCACCGGACCTCTTCCCGTGGTTGGCGTCGCCGCTTATCGGCTATCGCGATTACCTGCGCAACCGGTGGATAGACAACCAGCGCTTCCAGCACCAGCTCGGCGAGGGCGATGTCGAGGTGGCCACTGCGGCGACGCTGATCGAGCGGCTGAACAACCGCTTTCATCAAAACTTCGCGACGAAAACCACGGCGGACCAACCGGCGAACCGCGTGGTTGTCCACATCCTGCTCAAGATGCTGTCAGCGCCGACTGGCGCCGGATACGGCTTCGGCATTGCTCCGACTGCGATCGAAGGGCAGGGCGACCGGAGTTACCGCGAGTATCTCGATTATTTGATTTCGCTCACCGGCCTGAAACTCGAAGAGCTGGAGAAACGCTATCGGCTCAACCTCAAGCGCTCAGACCTCGAGCAGTCGAACCCTGTCCAGCACAACATCGACACGCTTCAGCGCTTTTTCACCGACAGCTATCAGAGCGTCGATGATCCGTTTGCGATCAAGCCCGACCGCATCGCGGGCACGGAAGAGCCGCTGATCATCAAGTTTCCACGGGAAGCGGCGGGCCCTTTTTTCCTGGAATACGAAGAATGGCTGGCGCGCGACGAGCCGTTTTATCCCGAGAACCATTACGATCCGCGGGCAACGTATTCCTGCGAAACAGGCTCAGGGGTGAGGGAGGCGGTGATCGCGAACTCGGAGCCGCTGGCGGACTTTCTCAATGGAAAGAACATGTCGGTGTACGGTCCCGGCCGCTCCAACGAGAAGTGGCAGTGGGTGCGCAACCACCTCGATTTGCAAGACCTGATCGTCGCGGCGCACAACGACGCCAAATCGCTCAATTACGTTGCCGCCGAGCAGGAGTACGCGCAGGCCAAAGAATGGGTGAGGCAAATGCGGGAGTTCATCGCGCCAGATTGGGACTATCTCGCGAGGGCATCCCCCCGATGGGGCTACGTCCCTGACGCGGTCGCGAAGGAGCAGAAGAGCGCCGATGTCA
>QHWF01000959.1:0-1739 GCA_003222455.1 Acidobacteriota bacterium | reverse complement strand
TCCCTCCTCGCCGGCGACCTTTCTTCGGGCAACACGGCGATTCTTGAAAAATGGTGGGGCGACAGGCCTGACCTCTTCCCGGGACCCGGCAACAGACCCCAAATTGCATATCTGCTCGACCACCTGTACTTCCGGCTGCTTCCCGCGTGCCTCTCGGAAGTGCAGCTCACACAGGGCAAGTACGCAGAGGCGGTGCGGCAACTCGTCGGGCAGGAACACATCTACCGCCAGGACTATTGGTGGTTTCCAGGGCCCGCCGGGTTCAACGTCTTCGCCGCCGCGCCGACTGCAGAGCCGTTCTATGTCGCGACGGGAACCGCCGGCAGGTTTCACCACTTCGCCGACGGCGCGCTGCCGTACGCGAGCTCGTCGGCTCGCACGCAAAATCCGCTATGGGATGATCCGCACATTTTCCCGGACATTCCCCCGACCAGCGTCCCGACGAATCGCGCCGAGCTCGGCTATTTCAAGCTCAAGCTCGGCAACGCCACGCTCGAATGGGCCGACGTGCTCTACCGCTCGAACCAGCCGGAAAACATCATGCGGGCGCGCGAGCTCTACAAAGCCGTGCTCTTTCTCCACGGCGACGATCCGGAAATCACGCCGACTTGGGATCGGGGCGAGGACGTGTTCCCGTTTTTTCCGTTCCTGAAATCGAAGCGCAACCCGGCTGTCGTGGGCCAGGTCAGCCGCGCGCGTCTCGGCTTCGTGCAGATCAACGCGGGCCTCAACTACTACGGCAGCTCACCCGCGCACGTCCCGCCGGTGCGCTTTCGCGTGCTCAAGGAAGCCGCGGATCGTTTCGCCGCCGGCGCCCGCGGCGCGCAGAGCGATTTCCTCAATTACATGCAGCAACTCGACCAGCTCACGGTCAGCGAAATGACCGCGCGCACGATGGTCGAAAAAGCGACTGCCGCGATCGCCATCGCGCAGGAGCAGCAAAAGATCGCCGAGTTCAACGTCGGCGAAGCGCAAAAGCAGGTTGATGCGATCAATGGTCAGATCGCCGCGAAAAAAGCCGAGATCGCGAAGAAGGATGAGTTCTTCGAGCAGGTGAAGGATTTCGCCGGCGGGATGAAAGACTCTGTCAGCAAGCTCGGCGAGATGGCATTTGCAGGCGAAGGTGAGCCGGAAGCGGCAAGCGCGGGCAAGCTCTCGACCGGCGACATCTTGAAGCTCGGATTCAAAGTCGGCACAGCGAGCGACGTGCTCGGCGGCTCCGCGTCTGCGCTCGGCGGCGCAGCAGGCGTGGCGGGGCCGTTCGGCTCGTTTCTTTATGCCGGCGTCAGCTCGATGTCTTCCCTGGCCGCCGCGATCGCGAAGCGGGCGGGCGAACTGTCGCAACTCGAAAACGTGGCGCTCCCCGCGGCCAAGGCGCTGGTCGAATTGAAAAAGCGCGATGTCACCATCGCGCAGCTTTCACAGGCGATTGCGAAGGCCGACTGGCAGCTCGGCAAGGACCTGCTCGCGTTTTACGCTCAGCGTTTTCTCAACCGTTCGTTCCTCGTCGCCATGTCCGAGTTCTCGAACCGGCTTATGCGGCGCTATCTCGACCTCGGCGGCAAAACCGCGTGGCTCGCCGAACGCGCGCTGGCGTTCGAACAAGACCGCGAGCTGGGCATCATCGCGTTTGATTATTTTCCTCGCAACCTGCGCGGTGTCTTCGGCGCCGACCTGCTCCAACTCAATCTCGCCGAGCTGGAAGCCGCGCGCATCCAGGGGCTCACGCAAACGATCCC
>QHWF01000252.1 GCA_003222455.1 Acidobacteriota bacterium | reverse complement strand
TTCAAAGTGCTCGGCGTCGAGCGCATCCTGTCGGCCAGCGCGGTCGGCAGCCTCAAGCACGAATACAAGCCGCTCGACATCGTCGTGCCGGATCAGTTGTTCGACCGGACGCAGGGCCGCGTCAGCACGTTCTTCGGCCGCGGGCTGGTGGCGCACGTGGCGTTTGCGCATCCGCTGTGCGCGGATCTCTCGACGATCGCCGCCGATGCCGCGGCGGCGGTGGGCGCAACGGTGCATCGCGGCGGAACCTACGTGAACATCGAAGGACCACAGTTTTCCACGCTGGCCGAGTCGCGGCTGTACCGGTCCTGGGGGATGGACGTGATCGGCATGACGAACCTGCAGGAGGCGAAGCTGGCGCGCGAAGCCGAAATCTGCTACGCGACGCTGGCGCTCGTCACCGATTACGACTGCTGGCACCCGGATCACGACTCGGTCACGGTCGACCTGATCGTCGCAAACCTGACGCAGAACGCCGCCACGGCGAAGAGGACGATCGCCGGCGCGGTGGAACGGACGAGCGGGCAGCGAACCTGCGCGTGCAAAGACGCGCTCGCGACGGCCATCATCACGCAGGCGGCGTTCATCCCGGAGCAGACGAAACAGGATCTCCGGCCGATTATCGGGAAGTATCTGCAGTGAAATGAAGACCGTAGTGACGGGCTCAATCGCATTCGACTATCTGATGTCCTTTCCCGGGAAATTCACCGAGCACTTCCTGCCCGAACACATGAACCGCGTGAGTCTGAGCTTTCTCGTCGACTCGATGGACAAGCGCCGCGGCGGCTGCGGCCCGAATATCGCGTACACGCTTGCGCTGCTGGGCGAGCGGCCGCTGCTGATGGCGACGGCGGGCGAGGACTTCGCCGAGTACCGTCAGTGGCTCGAGGCCGCCGGCATCGACACGTCGCTGGTCCGGCAGGTGCCCGGTAAGTTCTGTGCCTCGTTCTTCTGCAGCACGGATCAGGACAACAACCAGATCGCGTCCTTCTATACCGGCGCCATGGCCCATGCCGGCGAGCTGTCGTTCAGGACGGTGCACGACTGCGGGCTGGCCATCATCTCGCCGAACGACCCGGGCGCGATGGTGCAGTACGCCGACGAGTGCCGCACGATGGGCATCCGCTACATCTTCGATCCCAGCCAGCAGTGCGCGCGCATGTCGGGTTCCGAGTTGCGCGCCGGCGTGTCCGGGGCGGCCATCGTCATCGTCAACGATTACGAGCTGGAGTTGCTGCGGCAGAAGACCGAGCTCAGCGAGCACGACATTCTGGCGAAGGCGGAGGCGCTGATCGTGACGCGCGGCGAGCATGGCTCGGTGGTCGTCACGCGCGAGATGCGCGCCGCCGTGGCGGCTGTGCCGCCGGACCGCCTGGTCGATCCCACCGGCGTCGGCGACGCTTACCGTGGTGGGCTGATGAAAGGGATCGCCCTCGGCCTCCCGTACGATGTCGCGGCGCGGCTCGGGAGCGTCGCGGCCACCTATGCGCTCGAGCACCTGGGCGGCCAGAGCCACGCCTATACGTGGCAGGAGTTCAAACACCGGTACGAGCAACACTTTGGACCGCTGACGGCGCCGGCTGACGACCCCCACGCCGGATGGACGCCCTGACAGCCGTTCCCATCGTCGCAGGCACGGTGGCCTCCTACGCCGTTGCCTGGCTCTGCGGCGTGCCTCTGCTCGTCCCCCTGCTCAATACGGCTGCCAGTTTTCCCTTCATGGTGCTCGCGCTCGAGCGCGGAGATCTGCGTCTCGCGATTGCCCGCATGCTGATCTGGGCCATGACGCTGGGCGTCTGTGCGACGTCGCTCTCGTATCGCTATCCGGCGGCGACCGATGTGATGTTTCTGCGTGGCGCCTCGTATCGCACTGAGATGTTTGCGTGGGTGTTAACCGGACAAGGCGCCGAGAGCAGTCCGTCGGTATTCATCCCGCAACAGGCCGGACACGCGGCGCTGTTCGTGTGCCTGAGCATCGCGACTGGCGGCGTCGCCGCGATGCCGATGGGGGCGATGCTGATGAACTACATGGGTCACTATGTCGGCACGTTGGCGGCGAGCAGCGCGCATCCGGCGACGACGATCGTGCTGGCATGGCATCCGTGGGCTGTGATCCGTGTGATCAGCTTCGTGATCCTCGGCGTCGTGCTGTCGATGCCGCTGCTGTCACGAATCGTCGGATTCAAAGTCGATTGGCGCGTTGCCAGGTCGTTCATCACGATCGCCGCCGGCGGCCTGGTGCTCGATATCGCGTTGAAGTGGCTGCTTGCGCCGACGTGGCAGCGATGGCTCCTGCACGTCGTCGGCTGGTGACGACTGGCTCGCTAGGAGCGTGTTTGAACGCAAAGGCCGCGAAGGCCGCAAAGGAATCCTGTTCTTGTCGTGACGTTCTCCAGGAGCGTGTCCGACTAACGGACGCGGCCGGATAGCACGACATTCAACGCAGAAACCAGAACTCGCAGAACAACGCCGGTACCGGTTTTCTCTGACTCTCCGCGCGAGATCGTCCGCCGCCGGTCGCGGAACCCGGTGATCCGTTCTCTCGCGTCCGGGCTGTGGAAGCATTGCATCTGATTCGCGACCTCGAGATCGAGCACGTCCTTGAGCGACATGTTCACGCTGTCGTACACCGCCTTGCGCGCGAGCATCAGCGCGAGTGACGATTTCGCGGCGAACGTCTTGACGGCCTCGAGGGCTGTGGCGTTCAGCTGATCGGCCGGCACGACACGGCTGAAGATACCAAGGCGCAGCGCCTCGCTGGCATCGATGATGTCACCGCTCAGGATCAATTCGAGCGCCGTGCCGGTCCCTACCAGGCGCGGCAGGAAATACGTGCCGCCCCAGTCGGGGTGGAGGCCGAGCCGGCTGAACACGAGGCCGAACGAGGCCGAGGGCGACGCGATTCTCACGTCGCAGGCCAGCGCCAGGCTGCCGCCGGCGCCGACTGCGGGACCGTTGATCACCGCAACTGACGGCTTTGCCATCGCATTCAGCAGCGACACGACGCGGGCGCCCGTCTGCAGAAGGTCGCTGATCGCACGCCAATCGCCGCTGTCCACGTGGCGCTGCATGCCGTCGAGATCTCCTCCGGCGCTGAACGCGCGTCCGGCTCCCGTGATCATGACACCCCGGACCTCGTCGTCTGCCGCGACGCGCGTCAGCACGTCGAGGAGGTCGCGCGACAGCTCGTTCGACAAGGCATTGAGCTTGTCCGGCCGGTTCAGTGTAATCGTGCCGATCCCGTCTTCCACCTCGAAGCGGACGGTCATTGATTGAACTCCTTCCTCGCGTGCAGCATGGCCGCCAGGCAGCCGACCGCGGTGGCCGCCGCGTGTTTTTTATGCGGGATCTTGCGCGACCGGCGGCGCGGCAAGCAGAGCCACTCCCATCACGAGCACGGCGATGCCGAGGACCACAGGTCTCATGGCGCGCTCCGCGTTCAGCGTGCGCCGACGGCAGAAGCGCGCTCGAGTGCGAGCTGCCGCACCGCACGCAGGTCGGTCTTGCCGGTGCCGAGCGTCGGAATCGCGTCGATCCGGTGCAGGTCCTCGCGCTTCGGCAGCCACAGCCTCGGCAGCTCGGTGTGACACAGGCGTTCCCACAGATCCTGCGGCCGCAGATCGGGGTCAGTGTAGAACACAACAAGACGCTCGCCCTTGACGGGATCGGGAATCCCGGTGACGACGCAGCCGTGATGCTCGGGCATGAGCGCGCGGACCTCCTCTTCCACCTTCATGTGCGGCACCATTTCGCCCGCAATCTTGCTGAATCGCGAGAGGCGGTCCGTGATGCGGATGAATCCGGCTTCGTCGATGGTGGCGATGTCACCCGTGACATACCAGCCGTCGCGGAGCACGTCGCTCGTCTTGCCGGGCTCGCCGAGGTAACCGACCATCCGGTTCGGTCCTTTCACGAGCAGCAGGCCTTCACGATCGAACAACGGCCCTTCCAACGTCGCCGGGTCCACGATTTTTGCGACGACTCCCGGCAACGGATGCCCGACCGATCCGGGCTGCCAGCCGCGCTGCCGCTCGCCCCCATGCGCGACGTCCGGTACGCTCACGGCCACGATCGGCGCCATCTCGGTGCAGCCGTACCCTTCGAGCAGGTCGATGCCGAACTTCTCCTTGAACGCGGCCGCCACCGGTTCGCGGAGTTTTTCCGCACCGACAATTGCGCAACGGAGATGCGCGAACTGCTCTTTGTGGCATTTCCGGACATACGCCGTGGCAAACGTCGGCGTAGTGATGATGAGCGTCCCACGATACTGGAGCGCGAGCTCGCCGATCGTCTTCGCATCCATCGGATTGGGATGGTAGACCACGCCGAAGCCGGCAATCAGCGGCAGCCACAACGTGCCGGTGAAGCCGAACGAATGGAAGAACGGCAGCACGCCGAGCATGACGTCCTGTCGTGTGAGTTGAAAGAGTTGACTGGACGCGTCGACGTTCGCGAGCACGTTGCGATGCGTCAGCATCACGCCCTTGGGTATGCCGGTGCTGCCGCTCGAAAAGATGACCGTGGCCAACGGGTCGGCGCCGCGCTCGCCGAGATACATGCGGTTGATCGCCCAGGCGGGCAGGGCGAACGCCAGCAGAAACAAGCGAAGTCGCTCGACGGCGCCGAATTGCCGCAGCACGTCTTCGAGAAACACCATGCCGTCGATCGGTGCGATTCCCGCTTTCGAGAGGAAGACTTTCGAGGTCAGGATCGTCCGGATCTGACACCGGTCGATGGCGATCGCGATCGCTTCCCGGCCCGAGGTGAAGTTCAGGTTCACCGGCACCTTGCCCGCCAGCGACGTCGCGACGTTCGCGAGCGCGCCGCCGACCGACGCCGGCAGCAGCAGACCGACGTTCGTGTCGTCCGGCGAGTGACGGCGGATCCATCGCGAGAGCAGCAGGCTGGCTACGAGGGCATCGCCGAATGTCAGCCGGCGCTTGCTCGAATCGGCCATGCAGAACGAGAACCACTGATGCTTCGCGGTCCGAACGAACTGTCGCCCGAGAGTCTCATCGGCCGGCCGGCGCGCCGAGGTCACGTCGGATCCCAGTTCCATCATCGCCAGGCGCGCTTCGGCCGCGGTCGTGGATGACGGCAGCGGTTTGCCGAATGCGACGGTCACCGGGTAGGGGACCCGGACGGGCCACTTCCAGAAAAAGCGGCCGCCCTTGAAACTGAAGATGCTGCCCCAGACCTGATCGAGATACACCGGCACGATCGGCACGTCGAGACCGGCGGCGATGCGCTCGAAGCCGCGCTTGAACGGCAGCAGGTTGCCGGTCCGGCTGATCGCGCCTTCCGCAAAAATGCAGACCACGTGGCCGTCTTTGAGCTCCTGCCGCGCGCGCTCGAGCGACGCCGGCCCCTCGCGTCCCGGCGCGACGGGAATCGCGTTCATCCATTTCAGCGGGCGATGCAGCAGCCAATGCTCGTAAATGGGCCGGTAGACCATGAAGCGGATGAACCGCTGCAGGCACGCGCCGACGAGAAAACCGTCGACGTGGGACAGGTGGTTGCACACGAGCAGCGCCGGGCCGCGCGAGGGCACGTGCTCCTGACCTTCGATCCGGATGCGATAAATCGTATGTGTCAGGAGCCACAGCGAGAAACGAACGAGGAACTCGGGCACGACGGCCAGCACGTAAACACTGGCGAGGAGCGTGAAAACGCCGAACACGAGGATGACGCGATCCGCGCTCATGCGCAGAACCGTCATGCAGACCCAGAGCGCGGCCGATGACAGCAGGATGCCGAACATGTTCAGGAAATTGTTCGTCGCCATCAGCCGGCCTTTTTCCTGATCTCCGCTTCGCTGCTGGAGCAGCGCGTTGAGCGGGACGGCAAAGAGGCCGCCGAAGAAGCCGACGAGGATCAGATTGATTGCGGCCAGCACGAACGAATGCGATGACCATGAGAGGAGGATTGCGAAAACGCCCATGCCGATGGATCCGATCGGCGCAAGCCCGAGCTCCACCTTGTCGCCCGACAGACGGCCAGCGGCCAGGCTGCCGGCGCCGATGCCGACGGCGGCAAAGGCCGTCAGGAACCCGGTCCGGCTGTCGCTCAGTCCCATGACATGCGTGCCGAACAGCACCATGTCGGTCTGCAGCAGCGCTCCGAGGAACCAGAAGTACGACAGCCCCAGCACCGTGAGCCAGAGCACGCGATCGCCGCGCAGCCGTTTCAGGCCGAGCCAGATGTCCCGCCATGGATTCAGGTCGATGCGCCGCCCGGGGGCCGACGCCGGCACGTGCGGAATGCGGAAGCTGAGGCCCGTCCCCAGAACCGCGGCCGCGACGACGATCAGGCCGATCAGCCACAGCCGATCCTTCCAGGCGTCGAACATGACCGCGCCGCAGCCGACGCCGACGACGATGGCGACGAACGTGCTCATTTCCAGCACGCCATTCGCGCGCGAGAGCTCGCGATCGGGCAGCGCCTCGGGCAGGATGCCGTACTTGGCTGGACTGAAAAAGGTGGCTTGCAGCGCGATCAGGAACAGCACCGCGTACGTCAGCTCGAGGTGCCCCATCAGGAACGCATACAGCCCCAGGCTTGCCGCCACGATCTCCAGTGACTTGGTGACAACGAGCACGGTTCGCTTGCTGTAGATATCGGCGACCTGCCCCGCATAACCCGAGAAGAGCAGAAACGGCAGAATGAAAATCGCGCTGATGATCGACAGCTCGCGATCCCCGCCGGCGCTGCCCGCCACGTGCACGGCGAACAGCGAGACGACGATCTTGAACAGGTTGTCGTTGAACGCGCCGAGGAACTGCGTCCAGAGAAACGGCTGCAGACCTTTGTGAGCGAGCGTGTCGCGATACGTGCCGGCCATATGTCCCTCTCTATCGACCGATGCGGTGCGCCGGTCCACAGTAAGGATGAGGTCTGCCGGTCTCGGCTGTCTTGAACAGGCCGTGAAAAACGATGAGAAATGGTGTCGTGTCAGTCGTGAGTTGTGGGTCTTGAGTCGTAAGTTCTCAGTTTTGCGCGCGACGGCCCCACCGCATGACTCTCACTACTCACGACTCATGACTCATGACTCAAAACTCAAGACTTCACAAAGCCGCTATTGTGCGCGATCCGCCAGACGGTCGAGGACTTTGGTAAATGCTGTCGTTTCATGGAGTTCCCGGAGCAACGGTTCGACCGGCAGGGTCCAGCCGGCGAACCCGGGCGGCGCGTCGAGCAGGAGCCGACCGAGGCTCGCCGCCGCGCCGCCGAAGTCTCTGCGGGCGGCCAGGATCTGCGCCCGGACAATCGCGGCCTCGATCGGCCTTGTCTGCGTCAGCGTGACGAGCGCCCGATCGGCCTGATTCAATGCGTCCGCGCCTGACGGATTCAATCCTGCGGCGCGCCCGGCCAGCACGAGACCCAGATGCGACGGTGCGTGATCCGGGTACAGCTGCAGCGCATCCTGAAAACGGTCGATCGCATCACGTGGCTTCCCGGCGCGCAGCAGCGCCGCACCCGTGCCGTGCAGGGCGTACATCGCATATTCGCGTCCGTAGAGCCGGTGCGGCTCCGCCAGCTTGCGCTCGCGTTCCAGTTCTTCGATCGCTTCGTCCACATCGTCCTGCGCCAGCCGCACGAGGCCGAGCAGCCAGTGCAGGCCGAGCGCCGGATATCGGCCGTGCCGGCCGATTTGCCGATCCTGCACCGCGGCGCCCTGTCGCAGCACGGTTTCCGCTTCGTGCAGGTGACCGCGCGCCACATGGACCATCGCTATCTGAAAGTGCGCGAACGCGAAATCGGGGTAGAGCGCGAGCGCGTTGGTCGCCGCGCGTAACCGCTCGTCCCCCCAGCAGGCGTGACCGAGCCGGAACACATGACGCCAGTTCGACGGCTCGAGCGCCACGGCGCGCCGCGCCGCCGCGACCGCCTCGTGCATCTGCCAGCGACCGACCAGCGCATGGGCAAGCGTGGCGTGCGCCTCGGCGAGCGAATCGTCGAGCGCGGCGGCGTGACGCGCGTGCTGCACCGCGCGATCGAGCAGTTCCCGTTGCGGTTCGTTCTCCGATCGCGTGCTCTCGTAGAGCACGATGGCCGCGTTTGCCAGCCCCGTGTGCGCGAGCGCGTAACGGGGATCCGCGGCTGCCGCGCGCTCGAAATCGGCAATCGCCTGCGGCATCTCGCGGACGTCGAGCGATTCCAGGCGCACCCATCCTTCACTGAAGGCCCGGAAGGCTTCGAGGCTGGGCGTGTCGCGGCGGGTCAGCGCACGCGCCGGCGCCACCGCCACGCCGAGCTCGCTCGACAACTGCGTCACCACCTGATCCTGCAGCACGAAGATGGCATCGAGCGGCCCGTCGACCTTCGCGTCGGCAAGCGCTTCGCCGCTGGCGACATCGACGAGCCGCGCAGTGATGCGGATGCGATCGCTGCTTTGCTGATAGCTGCCGAGAACTGCGAGCCCGGCGCGGAGATCCGTGCAGATTTCCTGCAACGATCCACCCGCCCGCCGCGTCGCTTCCATCACACGCCAGCGATCGACGACGCGGAAATGACCAAGGGCGCGCAGGTCACCCGTCACCGTTTCGGCGATGCCAGCGGAGAGCCAGGCGGAGTCGGCTTCTCCGGTGACGTTCACGAAGTCCATCACCGCAATCGCGCGGCCGTGACCGCCCTCGGACGCCAGCGCATGCTCAGAGGCAGCCGGGCGCGCGTTCTCTGTTTCGACGGGAGCGATGAACCGATAGCCGCGGCGCGCCACGGTCTTGATGAACGTCGGCGCGCCGGCATCATCGTCGAGCGCGTGCCGCAGGTCGGAGACGGCCTGCGACAGGGCGTTTTCCGTCACGTTGGCCCCGGGCCACAGCGAGTCGAGCAGTTCTTCCTTCGTGACGAGCGACCCGGCGCGATCGAGGAGATGAAACAGGAGATCGAGGAGCTTCGGCGTCAGTTCGAGGGCCGCATCGCCGCACACGACCCGGTAGGCCGTACGGTCGGCGACAAACCGTCCGAACCGGAAGGTCACGGCAGCCATCGAATTCCGAGATTGTACTCAGGCTGGGCTGCCGTTTAACTGGCGCTCAGTTCGCAGTGAATTCAGTCCGGCTGCGGAATGCCGGACACGCCCGGAATCGTGCTGGTTCGAGGCGTCAGGGCTGGCGCCGCGCCCACCGTGTTGCCGGTCGTGTTCGGCTGGTTCGAGGCATTGCTGCTGCCGCCCGATGACGAGCTGCCGTTCGCGGGCGCCGCTTCCTGCAGCGCCTCGAAATCGACGAGCGCGAGATCGTACGCCAGAACGGCGCCCAGCTCGTTCGTCCT
>QHWF01000250.1 GCA_003222455.1 Acidobacteriota bacterium | reverse complement strand
CGACAATTTCGAAGATGCGAAGGAGCTGTTTCTATCGCCGCTGATGGCGATTCACTATGCTCATCTGACCATGCTGGCGGCTCAGGGCATCGTATCCGCGGGCGACGCGCATCGTCTTCGGGAGGCTTTGGATGGCGTATCTCTGGACGAGGTGCGCCAGGTCAAATACGACGGATCGTGCGAGGATCTCTTCTTCTACATCCAGGACCTCATCCTTAATGCCTGCGGCGACGACGTGGGCGGCCGCCTGCACACTGCCCGCTCGCGCAACGACATCGACATGACCATGTATCGAATGCGCCAGCGCGAGCTCA
>QHWF01000251.1 GCA_003222455.1 Acidobacteriota bacterium | reverse complement strand
GCAGCCGTACGCCAAGGTGACGGCGAAGCTCACGCCTTCTCACGAGCTCGCCGCCTTCGTTCAGCAGGATCGGCTGCGTGCGACAGGTGACCGTGAATATCACTACAGCCGCGCGGTCGTGTATTCGACGGGCGGCGGCCTGTATGGCGGCAAGTTGACGTCCGTATGGGGCCAGAAAATCACGACGACGCTGCTGGCGGCCTACAACAACAAAGGCGGATCCAACGCCAGCACGTACGAGGGCTTTCCGGGAGCGGGTCCGACCATCACGATCCACAATGCCGCGAACCTGCAGGGCGGCCGCCTGGTCGGAACCGGGCGGCTCGTCTAGGGTGGCAATTTCGATGACGGAACCGGCAGCGCCGGACAAGCCACCATCTCGTACCTGCCATCGTCGCAGGTCACACTGCGGGCCGATCTGACCTATTTCAGGGATGGGTGGGCCGGGTCGCACGAATTCCAGACGGGGTTCTTCGGCTCGCCGCGCAGCACGTACGACACGGAAACGATCTATCTCAACGACGGCTTCATTCTGGAGGAACGCCGCCAGGTTGATCCGGCGAATCCCGTGAAGGGGACCGTGCCTTTCCATCGCCGGTATGCCAGTCCGCTGGATCTCACGACGCGTCAGGCGCGCGATCGCAACTTTGCGTTCTACGGACAGGACAGCTGGAAACCGACGGAGCGTCTGACGGCGGTTGTCGGGCTCCGGTTGGACTGGGTGCGGCGCTTCGACAACATCTTCAACGTCACGCGCGAGAACTCCCGGATCGTACAGCCGCGAGTCGGGTTCTCGTATCTCGTGACGCGGGATGCGCGCAACGTGCTGCGCGGCAGCTACGTGCGCGTCGGCGAACAGATGATGGGGCGTGACGCGGTCACCTTGTTCGGCGCCGCCGGACGCGCTGGATTCGTCGACACCTACGATCTCGACGGTGATGGGACGTTCGAAACGCGCTTCGACGATCCGGCGCGCACCGGCTCGCTCGCGGCGAGCGAGTTCGATTCGAACCTGCACCAGCCGTATCTGGACGAGCTCATCGTCGGCTATCGAAAGCAGCTGCCGTATGCGCTTGGCATCGACGTCGCCGGGATTCAGCGCGTCTACAAGGACACGTACGGGCGCATCGACATCAACGGCTTCTATCCAGCCGGACCGAACCAGCCGTTCGGTGGCTTCGGAAAGGTGGATCCCACTCGCGGAATCGTCTACCAGCAGACGAACAACTCGTGGAGCCGTCTGAATTACACGGCACTCGAAATTACGGCCACGAAGAACCTCTCTCACGGGTTCCAGTTCATGGCCGGGATCAACCGGCAGTGGCAGCACATCAGCGGCAACTGGAATCCGACCGACCCGGCGATGTTCATCCAGCCGAGTGCGTTTCCAAACAATAAGCTCCTGTACATGCCGCGCGGCAACAACGAAGACAACAGCCTGCCGCTCACCAGCGGTACGACGGTTCACACGTACGGCCCGACGTGGCAGAAGTACCGCCTGAACTTCGGCGGATCGTGGATAGCGCCGTATGGCATCGTCGTGGCCTCCAGCTACACGATCGAGGCCGGTCCCTGGTCGGGCGCGATCGTCGATACCATCGACGATCCGAACGATCCGCGCCGCACCCTGTTCGGACCGGCCATCGTGGTGTCATCCACCGGCTTCAGGGCATCGAACCCGCTCACGACCGGAATGCGATTCGTGTATCCAACGCGGGGCGACGGTCAGGTGATGGCGCCGCCGGTCAAGACGCTCGGGCTGAAGATCGGCAAGAAACTGGCGCTCGGTGGCTCGAAACAGGCGGAGCTCGCAGCCAACGTCTTCAACCTGCTCAACGCCGGCGATTTCACGCAGTACAACTACAACGGCGCGAACGAGGTGTTCAACAAAGCCAACTACCTGCAGATGCGGAATCAACAGCCGGCGCGCGCGCTGCAGGTGACGCTGGTGTACCGGTTCTAATCGGAACAACATGCGTTGAGCTGGCGCCGCAGGGTGCTTTTGAACTGACGCTGCAACGTGCTTTGAACTGACGCCGCTGGGTGCTCGGAACTGACATCGATGAGATCAATATTTGCCACGTTCGTCACGGCGATCGCCGTCGCGGCTGCCATCGCCCTTCCGCAACACCTTGTCGCTCGAGCATCCGCACTTCCGCAGCCGCTGATTCTCGACGCACGATTGGCGTCGCGTCCCTTAACAGCCCGTGGTGAAACTCCAGCTGCATTCGGCCGGCGATGCATCCCCGCTGACTGCGTTGCTCCTCCCTCAAATATTCCCGATATTCTCGGTCGTCGCGCCTTGTCATCGGGGCGCCTCGCCGGCCTCGGTGCGACGCTGGACTTTCACCACGGGCTGTTAACCGCTGCGGCCCTGGAGCCGGAGGGAAGGCCCGCTCCGGTCGAAGGCGATTTCGCCATCAGCAATTTCCGGTTCGGCACCGGGGAAACGCTGCCGTCTCTGAACCTGCATTATCGAACGCTGGGAACGCCTCACAAGGACGCGTCGGGCCTGGTTCGAAACGCCGTGATGATCCTGCACGGGACGGGCGGCACGGGTGCAGGGTTCCTGAGCCAGACATTCGGCGGCGAGCTGTTCGGCCCGGGACAGCTGCTGGATGCGACACGCTACTTCATCGTCCTGCCGGACGGCATCGGCCACGGCAAATCCACCAGGCCCAGCGACGGGTTGCACGCGCGCTTTCCGAAGTACACCTACGACGATATGGTGCGCGCGCAACACGCGCTGCTCACCGACGGGTTGAAGATCAATCACCTGCGGCTCGTGCTGGGCACGTCGATGGGCGCGATGCACTGCTGGGTGTGGGGTGAGATGTATCCAGACTTCGCCGACGGTCTCGTGCCGCTCGCCAGCGCGCCGACGGCGATTGCCGGCCGCAACCGGGTGATGCGCAAGATGATCATGGATAGCATCACGCACGACCCGGCGTGGAAGAGCGGCGAGTACTCGGAACAGCCGCGACAGGGGCTTGCGGGCGCGCTGAATCTCCTCATGATGATGACGAGCAGCCCGCTGCAGTGGCATCGCCTCGGACCGACGCGCGACGCGGCGGATCAGTGGTACGAGGACCAGATCAAATCGAGACTCGCAAACACCGACGCGAACGACATGCTCTATCAGTACAACGCATCGCGCGATTATGATCCGTCGCCGAATCTGGAGAAGATCACTGCTGCCCTGCTCGCCATCAATTCAGCGGACGATGTGGTGAATCCTCCGGAACTGGGGCTGATGGAGAAGCTGATGCCACGCGTGAAGCGGGGGCGCTACATTCTGATCCCGACGAGCGACCGCACGCGCGGGCACGGCACCCATTCCCTGCCGGCGATTTGGGGCGGCTATCTCGGGGAGTTTCTGAACACGTTGGCCGCGGTGGTTTCACAGTAGGGGCCGAGGTTACCCGGCCCCCGCGAAGTCCGGCTGAAGCCGGACACTACCGACGTTTCGGATTCGGACTGTTCTGGCCCCGCGCGTTTCGGTTGTGTCCGGCTTTAGCCGGACCGCCGCGGCAGGCGCGCTACAATACTGGCCTCGGATGAGCGACAGGAAATACCGGCAACGCGGGTACCAGCAAGACGACTCCCGCGAACGCGGACCGCAGGCACCCAAGCCGCCGCGGCCTCCCGAGCAGCGTGCGCCCGGACGTCAATTGCAGGACGAGCGCGGGCCGAAAACACCCAACCTCATGGCGGCGCGCGAAGTGTTTCGATGCACGCGCTGCGGGAACCTGCTGTCGCTCCCTGTCGGCCTGCTCGATCGCTGTTCCCGCTGTGGCGTCGATGTGCATGCCTGCATCCAGTGCGTGTCGTTCGACACCAGCGTCCGCTGGGAATGTACGCTCCACGACCGCATCCCGGCGCGCGTGGTGCCGAAAGACGAGCGCAACAGCTGCGCGCTGTTCGCGGCCCGCACCACCGTCGAGCGCCAGACCGGCACCCCGGCAACCGGCCCGTCGTCCTCGTCCTCGTCGGCGACGAGTAGCGCGAAGAAAGCCTTCGACGATTTGTTCAAATAGGACCGGCGGCGTCGCGCAGCGCAGCCCTTCCCCGTTTCCCGTGGCGTCCGCCTTCAGGCGGATTTCTCCAATCCGGCTGCCGCCTCCGCGCTTCGCGCTACGGCGCGCCGCGCCGAAGCGAAGCGAAGGCGGGAAGCCGGACCCCACGAGTGAGCGATTTTTTCACAGGGCCGTTGCGCTACGTACCCGTGCGACTCGCCCTTCCGGAGAGTTTGCCGTCATAATTGATCGATGGCCCTGTTATCAACAGCTGATCAGCAGAAACTTCGTGACGCGTTCAACGAGATGACTTCTTCCGTGCGGCTGCTGTTTTTTACGCAGGCGCTCGAATGCGAGACGTGCCCGCAGACGAAGCAGATCCTCGACGAGCTGCCGCCGCTGTCCGACAAGATCACGATTGAAGAGGTGAATTTCGTCCTCGAACGCGACCGGGCAACAGGATTCGGGATCGATCGCGTCCCGGCCGTCGCGCTCGAACGGCTCGATGCCGACGGACACGTCCACGACGCCCGGATCCGGTTCATCGGCACACCGTCCGGTTACGAATTCATCTCGCTTGTGCAGGCTGTGCTGCTCGTGGGCGGAAGGCCGTCGGGTCTGACGGAGGAGAACCGCCGCAGGGTGATGGCCGTGAACCAGCCTGTGCGCATGCAGGTGTTCACGACCCCCACGTGACCGCACTGCCCGCGGGCGGTCAGCCTCGCACACGAAATGGCGTTTCTGAACCCGACCATCACGGCAGCGGCCGTCGAAGCGTCTGAGTTCCCCGATTTGGCAAGACGTTATCGGGTGACGGGCGTCCCGAAGACGATCGTCAACGAAGAGATTGAAATTCTCGGCGCGTTGCCGGCAGATGCGTTCATCGAGCAGGCGCTGGCGCAGGTGAACACGATTCAGCACGAAGGCACGAAGAGTCCGGCGTAGCGCTGCGGTGTGGGCGCTCGCCCGCGCCACCTGGAGCGAACGTCACGATCCAACGCAAAGGCCGCAAAGGACGCAAAGAAAGACAGTATTTCTTAGCGGCCTTAGCGGCCTTTGCGTTCCACGGCGGCGTCAGTTAGTCCGACAGGCTCCTAGAGCCGCGTCATGATCTGACGTGTCGCGGACGCAGCAGCCAGAACAGCCCGCCAATCAGACTCCACGCGATGAACGACAGCCATTCCGCCCGGCTGAAGCTCCCGGGGACGCCCGGGACCACTTTCATCAGGATGATGGCGAGGCTGACTCCGCTGCCGACGATGGCCATCGCCGCCGAACGGTCGCCCGGCTGCCGGGGATCCAGGGCGTTCCGGCGCAGAAATGCGACGCACGCAGAGAGCCAGCCCACGCCCACCGCCAGCGATCCGACTTCGCTGATCGGCACAAGGATCGCGTCGCCGAATATCGACGCGGCAACGGTGAGGACGCCCATCAACGTGATGGCGGCGACGGGCGTGCCGAACGACGCGTGCACCCGTCCAACCGCCGGATGCACGTAGCTCCGGCGCCCGAGCGCATACAGCATTCGGGTGGCGGCGACGAAGTTCCCGTTGAAGATCTTCAGCAGCGACAGAAACGCGCCAAAAAGAATCAGCTGCGCGATGGCGTGTGATCCGAACGCCCGCTCGAATGCCACTTCGGTCCGTACGTGGCCGGAGACGATCTCCTGCCAGGGATACACCCAGGCGACCACGGCGATGATGATGACGTAGAAGAGAAAACCGGCGACGAGCGCCGCATAGATCGCGGTGCCGAAGTTGCGCGGATCGAAGCCCGACTCGGCTTCTTCCGATCCCTTGGCGACCGATTCCCAGCCGGTCATGTAGTAGGGCACGATCTGCAGCACGAGGAAGATGGACAGCCAGGGTCCGGCCGCGCCCGTCTGCGAAAACAGCGGCAGCATGGTCGCGCTCGATCCACGCGCGAACCCGAGCACCGTGAAGATCGCGAACGTGGCGAGCAGTCCGAACGTCATCACGTCCTGGAACACGCCGCTCGGTTTGATCCCGCGGTAGTTCACGACGACGATCAGGACGGTGAGCAGCAGGCCGACCGCCAGTCGCGGCGCGTAGATCGGGCTGCCGGCGACGGTGTACAGGTGGTACGAATTCAGCGCCGGAAACACTCGCGCGAGCAGGTTGCCGGTGGCAACGGCTTCCCACGGACAGACAATCGCGTATGAGAGCACCATCGTCCATCCGGCTGCGAAGCTGACCAGAGGAGGGAACACGCCCTCGGTGTAGGCAATCTCGGCGCCGGCGTCGCGGATCCGCTGCACGAGGCGCGAGTAGGTATGGGCGATCGGGACCAGCAGGAGGCCGCCGATCAGAAATCCAAGAATCCCGCCGCCCGGGCCGCCGCGCGACAGCCAGTCGTCCATCAGGACGACCCATCCGACGCCGATCATCGTGCCGAAGCCGAACGTGAAGTACTCGATGGTGCTCAGGCTCCCGTGGAGGGCCGGTTGCGTCGAGATCCGCGCGGAAGCCATTCGCTGCTGCACTATACCGGGAACTGACGCGGCAGGGTGCTCGGAACTGACGCTATAGCGTGCTGGGAACTGACGCGGCAACGTGCTTGGTACTAACGGTGCAGAGTGCTTGGACCTGCCGGTGTAGCGTGCTTGGACCTGTCCCTTGAGAGTGCTTCGGAATCTGACGCCGCAGACAGTATGGAACCGACTGTCGGTGGAGTGGAGCGTTCGCACCTTGGAGCGTCAGTTCCGAGCACGGTGGAGCGTCAGCACGGTGGAGCGTCAGTTCCGAGCACGGTCCAGCGTAGAATCCGTTCATGACCCATCAACCGCGGGCCTCGTTCAAGTCGCCGCGCTTCGCGCAGCCGGCGACGTTCATGCGCCTGCCGCACGTGGACGATCCGCACGGGCTCGACGTCGCCATCATCGGCGTGCCCTTCGATGGCGGCACCTCGTACCGCCCCGGCTCGCGTTACGGCCCGCGCGAGATCCGAAACCAGTCGTCGCTGATCCGGTCCTACAGCTACTTCCAGCGCGTCGCGCCGTTCGAGCGGCTGAACGTCGCCGACGCCGGCGACATCGACGCGCCTCCAGTGAGCATCGAGAAATGCTACGCCGTGGTCGAGGAGCGGATCGGGGCGACGGTGGAGGCCGGCGCCCGGCCGATTGTCATCGGCGGCGACCACTCGATTTCGCTGCCCGTCCTCCGGGCGCTCGCCCGGCGCCACGGCCCGCTCGGCCTGGTCCAGTTCGATGCGCATATCGATACGTGGGACGAGTATTTCGGCGGAAAATATTTCCACGGCACCCCGTTCCGGCGGGCCATTGAAGAAGGGCTGGTCGACGGGCGGCGATTCATCCAGGTCGGCATCCGCGGACCGATGTACGGCGAGGACGACTTCGACTTTCATCGCGAGCACGGCATCACGGTGATCGACATCGATCAGCTGAAGGATCGCGGCGTCGCGTGGGCGATCGCGGAGATCCGCCGCGTCGTGACCGGCCCGGCGTACATGACGTACGACATCGATTCGGTGGATCCGGCCTTCGCTCCCGGCACGGGGACGCCGGAGATCGGCGGCCTCACGAGCCATGACGCGCAGCGGCTCGTTCGCGGGCTCGCGGGCCTCACGCTCCTCGGCGGCGATATCGTCGAAGTGGCGCCGGTGTACGACGGCCCGGGTCAGATTACCTCGGTCCTCGCGGCCAACCTGATGTTCGAGTTCCTGTGCGCGCTCGCCCAAGGCGCGGAGGTCAAACATGAAACGATTACCATCAACCGGGAGTGAGGCGTTGTGGATTCGATGGCTGCTCGTGTCGGTGCTGTTGGTCCCGCTCACCGGTGAGGCCCAGGCGCCGGCGCGCCAGAACCCGGCGAGCCACAAAACCGTGTGGTACTTCTATCGCGTGAAGTGGGGGTTCCAGGAAGAGTTCCAGACGCTGTTCACACGCAATCACCTGCCGGTGCTGAGAGAACAGGCCAGGACCGGGCGAATCGTGTCGGTGAAGACGTTCGTGCCGAGTTATCACGGCGACGGCCGCGCGGACTGGACCTTCGCCGTGGAGATCGTGTTCAAAGACGAAGCGTCACTGAGCGGACCATCCGGCGAGGAGGAGATTCAGAAGCGCCTGTATCCCGATCGCGCGAAGTTCCTGAAAGAGGAGCAGCGCCGTTTCGAGATCCTCGACGCGCACTGGGACGTGCCGCTGAACGAGCTGGATCTGAGGTAGCGGCGCGTCAATTGACACGAAGGCCACGAAGTCACGAAGACACGAAGAAGACCGTCTGGATACTGCTCTTATCGAGATGCCGTTTGAAAGGGTCGCGTCCGGATAATCAGTGTTAAATGACTTTCTTCTTCGTGCCCTTCGTGCCTTCGTGTTCTTCGTGGCCAATCAATGCCGCTGGTTACCGTGATGCTGATCAACCGCTGATTGTCCTGCTGCCGCTGAAAGCAGTGGCCACGTTGCGTTTCCGATCACTGGACGAGCTCACGCCCGCAGACGAAGCCCGCGTCGGCGGCAAGGCCTGGAACTGCGCCCGGTTGAAACACCACGGGTTTCCCGTGCCTGACGCGCTCGCGATCCCGGCCGACGCCGCTGACGCCGATCTTCCGGCGATCGATCGTGACCCGTGGCTCGATCGCTGGCCGCCCGACGAGCAGTTTGCCGTCCGATCGTCAGGCATTGGCGAAGACGCGCCGGAGCAGTCGTTCGCCGGGATTCACGAGACCTATCTGAACGTCGGACGCGCGTCAATCATCGGGGCGGTTGCCGCGTGCCGCGCGTCGGCGCACTCCGAGCGGGCGCGGGCGTACCGCCGCGCGCGCGGACTGCCGATCCAATCGAATGCCGCCGGCGTCCTGATTCAACGGATGATTCACCCGTTCGCGGCCGGCGTCGCGTTCACGGTCGATCCGCTCACCGGTGCGGCCGACGAGGTGGTGATCAATTCGACGCCGGGACTCGCGACGGCACTGGTCGATGGCCACATCGATCCGGACGAGATTCGCGTACGAAAGACCGACAACGCCATTCTATTCTGTCGCGCGGGTGCGGATGCCGATTCCGCCGCGGTGCCGCGTCCGTCGTTGTCGACATCGCAGACGCAGGAGCTCGCGGTGCTGGTGACGCGCATCGAGCGGCATTACGGCGCGCCGCAAGACGTCGAGTGGTGCTACGACGGCGAGCAGTTCTGGATCGTCCAGTCGCGTCCCGTCACGGTGGCCCCTTCGGCTGCCGGCGGGAGTGGTACCGAGTGGACGCGCGCCAATCTTGCAGAAGTGTTGCCGGAACTGACGTCGCCGCAGGCGCTGGGCGTGTTCGAGCAGATCCTCAACACGGCCGAGCGCCGCTACATGGGCCGCCTGATGGCGCCCGAATCCGTCCTCGGACCGATGGTGAAGCCGTTCTACGGCCGGCTGTATTTCAATCTCTCGCAGTTGCGACGCGTCTGTCGCATGGGCGGAACCGCGCCGGCCGACATGTTGCGCTCGCTCGGGCATCCCGGCGACATCCGTCCCGAGGACGAGCAGGTGCGCCGACCGCCCGTGCGCGAATGGATCGCCTGCCTCCCTGACTTCGTCCGGCTTCTCAGTCGCCATGTCCGGGCCGAGGCCCTGATGCGCGCGCACGAGAGGACGGTCGCTGCCTACGTCACGAAACTCTCGTCGGTGGACCCGCGGACGCTTCGTGACGATCAGCTCTGGGCGGAGTTGCTCGACTGGCAGCGCACCGGGACCGAGTGGGTCGAAATCGTCCTGCTGTTCGGCGGCGTGTTGATCTTCGAGACGGCGCTGCGGACGATTTGCGGAAGGGTCGGCGTGCCGTTCGAGCAAGTGCTGTACAGCCATCTCGCGGCCGGTGAGAAGTCGGTGAGCGCGCAGCAGGCATTCGATCTGGTCGCCCTTGCCCGCGTCGCCTTCCGCGAGCCGCGCGTGTCCGAGTGGCTGCAGCAGCCGGAGGGGCGGCGGCCCGAGCGGGGTCCCCAGCGCGGCAGCCGCGCTGGGGGCCCCGAGCTGCGCACGGCGCTGCACGGCACGGCATTTCTCGCCGCCTTCGACCAGTTCCTGGATCGCTACGGGCATCGCGGGTTGTACGAGTCGGATTGGGCGCTGCCGCGGTACGCCGAGGATCCCGCGCCCATCCTGCAGGCCCTCCGGCTTCATCTCGTTGGTAGCGATGGTCGTCAGGCGGATGTCGATCCCGCTGTGGTTTCCGAGCGCACCGAGGCAGAAGCGGCCGCGGTTCGGACAGCGCTCGAGTCCCGCATGACCGGACTTCGCCGGTGGACGGTCCGGCCGCGAGCGCGCTGGCTGCTGGCGCGGATCAACCAGTACTACGTGTGGCGCGAGCAGTGTCGTTCCGACATGATTCGTGTGCTCGCCATCGTGCGCCGGTGGCACCTGGTCCTGGCGCAGCGGTTCGTCGAGCGCGACTGGCTCGACCGGCGCGAGGACTATTTCTTCCTGCGGCTCGAGGAGATTGCGCCGGCGATCGAGACTCATGCGCGGGCGACCACCCTGCGCGACATCGTTGCGGTGCGATCGGCGGAGATGGATCGCTATCGCCGGATCCAGATGCCGCTGCTGATGCGCGAACCCGAGCTGCACCATCTGATTCGCAGCGCCGGATTCGGCGATCGGGACGATTCCGACCACGAGCTGCGCGGCGTGCCGGTGAGCCGCGGGTCGGTGGAAGGCGAGGTGGTCGTCATCGACAATCCCGCCGATTTCGCGCGGATGAAACGCGGCGCGATCCTGGTGACGCGTGCCACCGATCCATCGTGGACGCCGATGTTCACGCTCGCATCGGGTGTGATCGTGGAGGTGGGCGGCGTGCTCTCGCACGCGTCCACCGTCGCCCGCGAATACGGCATCCCGGCGCTTGCGAACGTCCGCCGCGCGACGAGACGCTTACGCACGGGCGATCGAGTGCTGTTGAACGCGACCGAGGGGTTCGTCAGGAAACTCTCCTGGCGACAGGCACCATCCAACGCAGAGGCCGCAAAGGACGCAAAGGAAGACAGTACTTCTTAGCGGCCTTGGCGGCCTTTGCGTTCGATCGTGACGTTCTGTCCAGAGGGTCGAGCACGCTCTGAATCGGCCGTGCTAGCATCGCATCCTGGTGCTCAAACGGCTCCTCTCTGCCGCGCTCGTCGTCGTCGCGACGTACGCCAGCGACCGCGCCGCGGAACCGGTGCGCTACCGGCTGTCGTTCCCGGAGCCGCAGCATCGCTGGATGCAGGTGGCCGCGGCGTTTCCGGATCTCACGCAGCAGACACTCGAATTGCGGATGAGCCGTTCGTCCCCCGGCCGCTACTCGCTGCACGACTTTGCGAAGAACGTGTACGACGTCCGCGTGTCCGGGAAAGACGGGCGCGAGCTCCCGGCCACGAGGCCCGATCCGGACGGCTGGACCGTCGCTGGCCATGGCGGCGCCGTCAACGTCGAATACAAAGTGTATGGCGATCGCGTGGACGGCACCTATCTCGGCATCGACACCACGCACGCGCACATCAACATGCCGGCGGCACTCATGTGGGCGCACGGGCTCGAGGACCGTTCGGCGACGTTGACGTTCGAGCAGCCCCCTGGCCGGACGTGGCGTGTCGCAACCCAGCTGCATCCCGGTTCGAGGCCGCTCGAGTTCATCGCCGGCAATCTCCAGTACCTGATGGACAGTCCGGCGGAATTCGGTCCGATCGCGATGCGCCAGTTCACGGTCGACTCGCACGCGTTCCGCGTGTCGCTGCACCATACGGGCAGCGATGCCGATCTCGATGCCTACGTGAAAGAAGTCGAGAAGATCGTCCGCCTGGCGG
The DNA here is from genome assembly GCA_003222455.1 of Acidobacteriota bacterium. GTDB lineage: Bacteria > Acidobacteriota > Vicinamibacteria > Vicinamibacterales > CAVVIG01 > QHWF01. Next base: position 3,731 of record QHWF01000251.1, on the reverse strand, counting down.
GCGCCGTCTACGGTGAGTATCCGGATTACGAGCCCGGACAGTACACGTTCCTCGTCGACGACCTGCCGTATGCCGGCACCGACGGCATGGAACATCGAAACAGCACGGTCATCACGTGGCCGTCGGCGCTGGCGAGCGACCGCCTGGAGTTGCTCGACACGGTCGCGCACGAGTTCTTCCACAGCTGGAACGTCGAGCGCATCCGTCCGAGCGGACTCGAGCCCTTCGATTTCGATCGCGCGAATCTCTCCGGAGAGCTCTGGCTGGCGGAAGGGTTTACGCAATACTACGGACCGCTCATCCTCCATCGAGCGGGTCTCACCGACCTGTCGTCGACGGCCCGATCGTTCACCGCCCTCGTGGATACCGTCGTGAACGATCCCGGCCGCCATACGCGATCGGCGGAAGACATGAGCCGCATGGCGCCATTCATCGACGGCGGACGCACGATCGACCGGACGAACTGGAGCAACACGGTTGTTTCGTATTATCCGTTCGGCGGCGCGATTGCCCTCGCGCTGGATCTCGCGCTGCGCGACCGGACCGACAACGGCATTTCGCTCGACGATTTCATGCGTGCGATGTGGCGGACGTATGGCAAACCGGGCGGCAGCCGCGAAGGATATGTGGATCGTCCGTACACCGCCGCCGATGCGGAAGCGACGCTTGCCGATGTGAGCGGCGACAAGGCGTTCGCACGGGACTTCTTCTCGAGATACATCCAGGGTCACGACGCTGCCGGCTATCCGAGGCTCCTGGCCCGCGCCGGGCTCGTCGTCCGCAAAACGCATCCGGGACGCGCGTGGCTGGGCGACGTTCTCCTGGTAACGCGCAACGGCGTTCGGGTCTCAACGCTCGTTGCACCGGACTGGCCCGTGTATGCCACGGGGCTGGAGCAGGACGACGAGCTGCAGGAGGTGGCCGGCCAGCATGTGAGAGGGGAGTCGGATCTGAGCATAGCCCTCGGCCGCCACAAGCCCGGCGATCGCGTGCCGATTGTTTTCACGGATCGGACCGGCCGTTCGACACGAGCGACCGTCACGCTGGCAGAGGATCCGCATCTCGAGGTCGTGCCTGTCGAAACCCCGACAGCGGCGCAGAAAGCGTTCCGGGCTCGCTGGCTCGGGAAATGAAGTGGGAAGTGGGAAGTGTGACGTGTGAAGTCTAAAGTGAAGTCTGACATGTGATGTGAAGTCTGAAGTGTAAAGTCCGCTTCAAAGTTGAGACTTCAGACTTCAGACTTCAGACCTCAGACTACAGACTTCAAAGTTCAAAGTTGCAGATATGCCAATCCCCTGGCTTCGTATCATCGACGCGGTGCTTGGCGTCACCGATCTGGCGCGCAGCCGGAGGCCAGCGACACCCCTCGATCCCGATCAGCAGCTGCAGTTCGATCCTGGCCGCGCCGGGCCGCTCGGTGGTCTCGAAACGCGTCTCGCGGGGGTCATGGTTGCCGCGCTGAAGGAAGCGTTCGATCGCGACACGCGCCGGCTGGAGCTCGAGCGCGCCACGCTCGAGGGCGAGCGCGAACGCGCCGAGCGTACGCTGCGGCTGGAACTGCGCCGCCAGGCCGGCGATCGCGAGATCGGCCGGCTGCGCCTGCTGGCCGGAATTGCCGTGGCGAGCTGGATTGGGACGCTCTTTTTCTCGGCACGCGCGCTGGGCGGCGGGGTCGGGCCGCGCCTGGCGATTGGCGCCGCCTGGCTGCTGCTGCTGGTTTCGTTCGCCGCGGCGTTCGTCGGCCAGTCGCGTGTGGCCGAGTCGATCGCACACACCGAGGATCGCGATCTCGGATCGGGCACGGTCGGGGCGGTGGCGTTGTGGTCAATCGTCGTATTGATCGCGTAGGAGCGTGTCCGAGTAACTGCCATCGCCGTTGAACGCAAAGGCCGCGAAGGCCGCGAAGAAATCCTGTCTTACTTTGCGTCCTTTGCGACCTCTGCGTTCGATCGTGCCGTTCTCCAGTCGATTTCAGGTTCTCCCTACGGGCCCTTGGGGGAACAACACCCCCGGCGCGAGCTTCCACTGCGGATCGATCGCGCGCTTCACGCGCCGCATGTCCTCGATTCCCTGCCTGCCGTACAGCTCCTGAAGCAACTGCTGCTTCACGGGATGGCGTCCCACGCCGTGCTCGGCGAGCGGCGATCCGCCCAACCGGATGGCTTCGCGGCCGAACGCCAGGATTGCCTCCGTCCCCGACTCGACGTCGGCCCATGACTGCGGGATCACGTTCGGGTGCAGATTGCCGTCCGACACGTGACCCCACGTGGCCGCGTCCAGCCTGCGGCGCCCGAGCTCTTCGTCGAAAAACGACAGGAGCTCGTCGAATCGCTCGAACGGGACAATCACGTCGGCGGCGGTCTTGGCAATCCGCACGTCGATGGTCTGTTTCGCCCGGCCGATCCGCGCATTCACCGCGGCCGGGACAGCCTCCCGGATCGCGAGCAGTTGCGCCATCCGGCCTCGATCGCCCGGCACGGCCAACTGCACGTCGCCGAGCACGCCGGCGGTCTCGAGCTCACGACAGAGCCGCGTCAGCGGCGCGTCGCAGGCGGTTTCGCGCGCGCAGCCGATTTGATCGTACGCCTCGGCCGCGGTCGTTCCAGGCGGGAGCTCCAGTGTGACGAGCAGCGCGATGGCCGCGCGATCGGGAATCGGCACCGCGTGAAGACGATCGAGGCCGTCTTCGCGCAGCAGCGCCAGGCATCGCGCGTCCATGTGTTCGATCGCCGAGATGTCGAGGCCCGCCGGATCGCCCGTTCGCCAGGCCGTGCGGGCGGCGTCGCGCAGCCGCCGGACGAACGCGAGCGCCCCCTGCGCGTCGGCGAACGGCACGAATGCCAGGCATTGCGCCGGGCGGACCGGGACGAGGCGCAGAGTGATTTCGGTGATCACCCCGAGCGTTCCTTCAGATCCGATGAACAGATCGATGAGATCCATGTGTGGCGCCGCGAAGTATCCGGCCGACGTCTTGGGCACATCCGGCATGCGGTACCGCGGCACGGGTACGATCACCGTGCGGTCGGAGAGCACGATGTCGAACGCGCCGTCCGCGCCGGCGCGCGTGCCCCCGCGCTCGATATCGAGGACCTCGCCGTTGGGTAAGACGACCGTGAGCGCGAGCACCCACTCACGCGTCGTCCCATACTTGAATGTTGCCGCACCGGCGGCGTTCGTCGCGACGGTTCCGCCCACGAACGCGCCGGTGAAGGTCGGCGTCGGCGGGTAATACCTGCCGGCCGCTGCGAGGGCGGCATCCAGATCGACGAGCGTGACGCCCGCCTGCACGCGGACGCGGTCGCGTCCGATCGCGTCGATGCGCGTCAGCCTCGACGTGCTCAGCAGCGTATCGCCTGACGGCGTTGCGCCGCCTGTCAGCGACGACTGGGCGCCGATCGGCAGAATCGTGCGCGCGCATCGCACGGCCTCGGCCACGTCGGCTTCGCTCGAGGCCACGACCAGGCCGTCCACGTGCCCGCCCGGAAAGTGTGAGGCGTCCTCGAGGTGCGACGCCAGGATGTCGGGATCTCGACTGATTCGCGCCGAAGGCGGACCGCCGCGTGCGGGGCGTGACCGGATGGAATGGGCCGGGACCGGCATGGCGCTATATTAAGAGGATGCGCACTCTGCTTCTCTCGCTCATCCTGTTGTTCTCGCAGGGCATCGACGCACCGCGAATCTCGCAGGCCGAGTTCAAGAAACTGTTCACCTCGAAGAACGTCATCATCGTG
>QHWF01000958.1:530-1729 GCA_003222455.1 Acidobacteriota bacterium | reverse complement strand
GCGTGCTCGGAAGTGTCGCGCTTTGCGCCGCAGGCGCGCTGTCGCGGACCGGCTCGGCAGGAAAGACAAGCCGAACGATGTCCTCGGCCAGGGTCCGCGTCCCACGTTCGATTTCTTGGCGGAACATCTGGGCTTCGTCGGCGGCCCATTCGAGGAATTTCGACGTGCCGTCGCTTCGGTAGTCGAACTTCTCTGCGTACATCTCGACCCCGTCGGCGGTGCGCACCAGCCTCGCACGCGCGGTCATGAATAGCTTGATCGGCGGGTTGATGCCGGATTCTCCGGCCAAGCCGAGCTGGGGCACGCTGACTTGCAGAACCGTATCGATGCTCGTGCTCGCCAGGGCCTTATAGTCGATTGGTTGTCCGTTCGCGCCCCGGTCCTCGTCATCCACCGCGACGAAATTCAGCTGGCTGTCGCGGACCATCTCGAGCACGTGGTTGCGAAGCATCATCTGAACGTCGGCCTGGATCAGCGCGCTCTTCAGCTCCGCCTGGGCTGCGTCGACCTTAGAACCGGACTCCGCGGTCACCGCGCCATACACTGTGCCGCCGAGCGCGCCGATGGTGCCTCCGGCGGCGGCCACCCCTAGGCCGAATACGAGGGCCGCGCCGCAGATCACGGCGCCGAGCTCTCCGCCTCCATTACAGCCTTTCCCGATACTTCCGGCGATCGCCATTCCCGGGGTCGCGCCGACGGCGAGGCCAACGCCGGCCCCCTTCAACGCGCCCATTCCCTTTCCACTCGTCGGCGCGTCTACGTGGGCTTCGGGAGGGAATGCAGCCACAGGGAGGCCGATGGTCTTGAGTTGAGCCCGTACCTCGTCAGTGGGCGATTGCGGCCCCTGCGGATGCTTGAGCGCGCATCCCCACGGACCGGCGCATACGACAAACACGAGGACGATGAACGTGACGATGCGATGCGTCGCGCGCGTCATGGCTGTGCCTCCTGGCGCTGCCCTGCAGCGTTGCTCCATTCATGGCGTATGGGGTGTCACAGCTGCGTCACAAGCGCGGGGAGGTGATTTCGCCTCGGAATAGAATTCGCGTAACGGGAACTCGCGTCGCGGCCGCCGTGACGGTTCTGTGACAGTCCTCGGCTCACCATTTGTCCATGGTGCGGATGAGCGAGCGGCAACCTCGGCCGCGACGGCGACATTGAGCTAGAGGAGGCGGCGATGTTCTTTTTCCCAGGGTTCG
>QHWF01000958.1:0-520 GCA_003222455.1 Acidobacteriota bacterium | reverse complement strand
CTTCGCAGCCGGCCGCCAAACGAGCGCTGCCGTCGGCCGCGACGCCGGTGATCGCATCCGCACGCGCCGGAACCTTTACGGGTTCGGTCAGCGTAACGATCACGACGACAACGCCCGAAGCACAAATTCGCTACGCGCTAGACAGCTGGTCTGTCACGGAGGCTTCGGCGCTTTACAGCGGGCCGGTGGTCATCACGAGCTCGGCGACACTGTATGCGCGGGCGTTCAAGAGCGGGATGGATCCGAGTAGAGTCGTGTCAGCGCCCTACGTTCAGCAACAGCTGCCCGCGCCAACCTTGACACCCGGTTCCGGCTGGTTCACGACGGCGGTCTCGGTCACCATGACGACAGCCACCGGCGGTGCGACGATTCGTTGCACGACCGACGGTTCGATGCCGACGGATTCGTCACCCGTGTGTAGTCGTCTGACGCTGACCGCGACGACGAATCTCCTGGCCCGCGCGTTCAAGAGCGGCCTGGCCGCGAGCAACCTCGCCGGCGGCACCTATACCATCTCCCA
>QHWF01000249.1 GCA_003222455.1 Acidobacteriota bacterium | reverse complement strand
CCATGACCGATCGGGAGCGCTTGCGGTCAGCCAGGATGGCTGTACGAAGACGCGTCGCGTCCCCCCGGCGGATGAACAAGGGACCGGACCAGCAAGTCAGCCATTTCCGGCCGCACCCGTGGCACGGCCTGGAGATTGGCCCCGATCCGCCAGAGGTCCTCAACGCGTTCATCGAGATTACGCCGTTCGACCTGATGAAGTACGAGGTCGACAAGGTGTCGGGATATCTGCGCGTCGATCGACCGCAGCGCTCGTCCGCGCAGCACCCGACGCTGTACGGGTTCATCCCACGGACCTACTGCGCTGAGCATGTGCGTCGACTCGCCCCGGCCGCGAAGCGGGGCGACGGCGATCCCCTGGACATCTGCGTGGTCAGCGAGCGCGCCATCATGCGGAACGAGATCATCGTCCGCGCTCGCGTCGTCGGCGGCCTGCAGATGATCGACGCCGGAGAAGCGGACGACAAAATCATCGCCGTGCTCGACAACGACCATGTGTGGGGAACGGCCCGCAACCTCGCCGACATCCCGGACGTGTTCGTCGAGCGGCTCCAGCACTACTTCCTGACGTACAAGATGGTGCCCGGCCGCCACACCCCCGCCCGCGTCACGAGGGTCTACAGCCGCAACCATGCGCTCAAGGTGGTGCGCGCTGCCATCGCCGATTACGAGGAGAATTTCGGGGCTTAGGATCGACCGCGGAGGACACAAAGGACACAAAGGATACAAAGGACACCGAGGCTGAATCCTGAACGTAACAGGATATTTCCTGCTCTCCTCCGTGTCCTCTGTGGTGGATTGTCAGTTCGGACCCGGATCGAGATGCTCAATCGGCGGCGAGCGCGGACGCAAGCTGCCGCAGGAACAGCCCCACGTCCGTGACGATCCCGACCGTCTGCGACGATCCACGATCGGCAAGCTTCGTCACGACCGCAGGGTTGATGTCCACGCACACCAGCCCGGCAGCATGTTGCCGACACCGATGCCGTGCAGCATGGTCGACAGCACCAGCACCAGGCCGACGCCGTCAAGCGCCGCGGCGTACCGATCCTGCGCCTCGCTCAGATTCATGATCGTATCGGGCAGCGGGCCGTCGTCGCGCACGCTGCCGGCGAGCACGTAGTCGACGCCATGCTGGATGCACTCGTAGAGGATGCCGGAGCGGAGCACGCCGGCGGCAACTGCGCTGCGCAATCCGCCCGCCCTGGCAATGGTGTTGATGGCGCGCATGTGGTGGCGATGGCCGCCCTCGATGGCCCGGCCGGTCTCGAGATCGACGCCCAGCGACGTGCCGTACAGCGCCTGCTCGGCATCGTGCACGGCGAGCGCATTGCCGGCCAGGAGGACGTGGACGTATCCGCGTCTGACGAGCTCGCGGAAGTAGTTGCCGCCTCCGGTGTGGACGACCACGGGTCCGGCGACCGCGGCGATGCGGCCGCCGGCCCGTTTCACTTCCTTCATCATCGCGGCAATGCGCGCGACGCCCACTTCGACCCGCCGCTCGGAGGAGATTTCGTTCGTCATGAACGCGAAGCCGAGACGGTCGCGCTCGCGGAACTCGGGGACGATCTTGATGCCGTTCACGCCACACACGATCTGGTCGCCGGCCCGGACCTCGCGCAGCTTGCGGCAGATCGCACGATCGCCCTGGATGACGATGACCGAGTCCATCCGCTGGCGCTCCACCGGCAGCCACTGGCCGCCGCGGCGGACAGACGTCCGGTGGTTGGTGGTCGAATAGAAATCTTCAGGGGCGCAGCCGTCGCGATCCGCCGTGGCGACGTGCGCGTCCTCGGCACGAGCCAGACGGCAGCCGAGCGCCACCAGTTCCTCGAGCACCTCGTGAAGAACCGGGTCGGTTTTCGCCGAGATCCGCATCGACACGAACGACGGCTCTTCGTTGGTGCGGCCGATCCGGAAGTCGATCACCTCGAACGCCGCGTCGTTGCGGACGACGGTGTCGAACATCACGTTGAGAAGCTGCGAGTCGATCAGGTGACCTTCAGCTTCGACGACTTCGGTGACCAAGGTGGGAGATCGTGATTCGATGGCGAGTTAAGATTGGCGACCGGCGCAAGGCTTCAGCATGGTCTTTTCAGTGGGTCAGCGCGTAAAGAATGATATTCACCCCGATGGCGTAACCGTCGGGAGAAAACCGCTCGAAGTATTCGCGGCTTTCTCCTTCGCGCTCCCACGTGTCCGCGATGTCGGTATTGTGCGTCATCACCACCATGAGCCGGCCGTGCTCGTCCTGGATGCCGCGGAAGTCGGAGTGCGGGCTGTCGTTCATCCAGGCCCGCTCCGACACGCTGCCGCCATTCCGGTACCAGAACTGAATCGACGAGACCTGCTCAATCGCCTTCACGTCGTACAACGAGTGCATGATCGGATGGGTCGGCGGGATGTCGAAAATCGGGTACTTGTTCGGCGGCAGCACGCGGCCCAGTTCGTAGACCCATTGCTCCCACGCCTGCGTGCCCCAGAAGTCGTCGACGTACAGGAAGCCGCCCTTGAGGAAATAGTCGTGCAGGCGGACCACTTCTTCTTCGCTGAACCGGACGGTGCCGACGTCTTCCATGAACAGGATCGGACACTGATAGAGCAGCGGATCCGTCAGTTGGAGGACGACGTTGTCGGGTTGACCGGTCGAGTCCATCTTCACGCGGACGAACGTCAGCTCGCCCAGACGGACGGAGAAGTTGTTGTCGGCGCCTGGATAGTCGGTCCACCAACCCATGCCGCCGTCTTCCCGACGATCGCTCGTGTAGTACCCGCGGCAATAGTTGAAGCCGCCGTCGAAATTCGCCCGCTTCGCCCATTTCGGCGCCTCGCGTCCGAAGCCGCCGCGACCCACCCAGATGCGCTGAGCCGACGCGATGGCGGCGAGTGCGCAGACGATAGGCACCGTCAACGCGGTGACGAGCGTGGTGCGGGACGTCACGGACCGATCATATTGCGGATTGCGCATTGAGGATTGCGGATTTTCGAGCGGAACGGCAGACTACCTGAGCTTCACCCAGCGATCTCCGGCAGACTTCACACTTCACACTTCACACTTCGACAATCGCATCTACTCCTTGTCGTGCTTCTGCCGGTACTCTTCTTCAGCGACCACCTTGTCGCGATTCTTCGCGATCTGCAGCTTCCGGGATTGTTTCGCCGCCGCGGCTCGACGCTCCTCCGTGCTGAGCGCAAAGGTCGAGAGCAACCGCTCCACGTCTTGCCCGCGGCACGACGGGCATTCGACGGTCTCGCCCTTCCGCACGAGCCTCTCGAACTCGTCGCCGCAGCTTCGACATCGAAAATCGTAGAGCGGCATCGAGTATTACTGCCCGCCGGTCCCCGCCGCGGGCTTGACCGAGACACCGATGTGGACGTTCGTCCAGCAGCACTGGAATCCACCGCCGCCTTCGCCCGTGGAATCGTTCCCCTGCAACCGCAGGATGTATTCGCCTGGCGCGCTGAAGGTGGCCGTTGTCGACGCTTTTCCGTTCTGCTCTTTGTCGATCGGCGGCTTCGCGTTGTCGAACTTCACGAGGCCGGGCCCGCGAAACATGCTCCACGTCAGCGCGAGCGGTGGAGGAGGGGTGAATGCTGTCGCATCGGTGCCGCGGCCGCGACCACGTCCGCGTCCCGGCTCGGGCACGTTGATCGTCGGACCCTCGTCGCTTGCCCACACGATCAGCGGCAGCGGCGTGCCGGCGACCGCGTTCAGGTTTTCGGCGATCGCCGTGGGAGGCCCGGTGAACGCGACAGCGCCCGGCCGGAACTTGATCATCGGCGGCGTGTTCTTGTTGGCCGCATCTTCAAACGGCTCGACCACGTAATCGGACTTGGTGTGCAGCGTAATGGAATTCGTGAAGCCGTTAGCGACAATCGTCCAGGTGAGCTTCCTGTCACCGAAATCCTTCGGCAGCTTGATGGTGAAGACACCCCACTGGCGGCCTGGTGAAAAATGCGTCGGCTGGCCCATATCGGGCCCACCCGGCTCGACGCGGTTGTCGGGGCCTGGCGGAATGTCGAATTCCTGTTTCGTATTGCGATTGAAGTAGCCGACCAGGACGCGCTGTGTGCCGTCCTTTTCGTAATACCAGCCCTCGAACGCCGGCGTCACACTCGAGCCGCGCTCGCGGACGGTCTGCGTCAGCGGCAACGGGCTCGGCGTCTGGCCGATTCCCTGCTGTCCGGCGCCGATCAGCGAGGCGCCGGCCGCGCACGCCACCATCAACCCGAACGCTGCGACTCGATCCATCTACGGCCCTTGTTAACGGAGATCACGGAGGGAACGGTATATGCCGTTTCCTCCGTCTCCTCCGTTCCCTTTACTGGCGATCGACAGTCGTTGTGACAGCCGCGCGCTTGCCGAGCTCCGATTTGAACTCCTCGTCGTTGTAGTAGGTGATGTTCAGCCAGGCGTGACCCATCTCGTCGACCGTACGGTCGCCCCACCCGACCCACTGATCGGGATCCGGATTCGCCTTGTTGTTCTTCGTGTTGTCGTACCACGCGAGGAAATGGAGGATCGTCCCCTTTGGCAGCAGCGGCGCCACGTCGTCGTCGTAGATGTACATGTTGTGCCAGTTGAAGTTGAAATCGGTCACCTGGCTGAGCATCTCGCGCCGGCCATCGGGGTAGATCGCTTCCATGGACATGCCCTTGCCGCGCAGGTGCATGTGCGCCTGGAAGTTTTCGATCCGCGCGTTCTCCTTCAGCGTCACGAAACTTTCGGTGGTGGTGACCTGGTTCGGCGGAATGTCGAGCGCGCGTCCACCGGGCGCCGTGCCGGAGAAGGTGTTGAACAGCGCGAGGACCTCGCGCTTCTTCGGCTCCTGGCCTTTGGGATAGAACCAGACCGCCAGTTCGGTGTGCGCGTTGATCTCTTCACCAACCGCGTGATAGTGCATTTCCCATGTGATCTTCGAGTTGGGCAGCATCAGGCGGCCCGAGTCCTGACGCATTTCGTCGCCGTTCTTGCCGACGGCCCATTCCATGAACAGCCCACCGCCGGCGACGTTTGGATCGTTGGTGAACAGCTCGGCCGGCATGTCTTCGGGTTGGATCAGGCGCGCGAGCGCATGATGCGTGATCTTGCGCGCGTTCGTGCCGACGGGACGGATTTCAATCGCGCGGACCCAGCGCGGCTCGGTGAGACCGGTTGGCACCGTCGGACGCCACCACGCATCCTGTGCGACAGGCGGCATCGTGTACTCGGGCGATTTGACAATCAGATCGGGCTGACCGTACTTGCCGGCGAGCTGCCACTTCGACTCGTCGGGCCACGTCCTGGGCGGCGGCATGTCGGTCGGATCGCCCTTCGGGGCGCCGGCAGCCACCCACGCGAGAATCGTCTCGATCTGGTCGTCGGTCAAAGAGCGGTCGTTCTTGAATTTCTGGATGCCAACCGTCTTATCGATGTGCCAGGGCGGCATCTGGTGCGTCCCCACGCGCGCCGCGATCGACTTTGCCCAGGGCCGGGCGTCTTCGAATGTGACGAGCGACATGGGCGCCATGCCGTCGGCGCGATGGCACGATTCGCACTTCTGCTGGAAAATCGGTGCGATATCTTTCGTGAAGGTGACGGTTCTGGTCGGCTCGGCTGACCATGCGACGTTTGCGGTCGCAACCACACCCACCATCACGACGGCCCACATCAGGCCGTGGCCGAGCCAGCGTTGGTTCTTCTGACCCATCATGCGCTCCTCGTCGCACAAACGTGCGTGCACGCAGCGTTTGCGCAGTTAACTCATCACGTTGATTCTCTACGGATTCGACGGGGGGCGCAACGCCGCGCAGGTGGCGAAAGGGCTGAAATGGCAGGCAATCAGCAAGTGGAGGGTAAAACTTTGTCACGACCGGCGTTCGGTAGTGTCCGGCTTCAGCCGGACCTACCTTAACGATAACCTTAACGACGGGTCGGAACTCTTGTCACCGGCCTTGGAGTCAACCGCTCTTAATTTAAATTAATAGCCCCCGCCCAGCTGGAGTCCGATCGTTCCCACCGCTCCTCGCAGACGATTCTCGTCGCCTCGCTCGGCCGCAATGAATCGATAACCGGCCCCCACCGTCAGATGCAGCGTTTTCGTGATTCGCACCACCACATCGGCCTCGGGCTCGCCGACAAAGAAGTCCTGGCGCGTTCGGACGCTCGTGGTGATCGACTGGGGTTGCCGGCCAGCCTCGATGCGACCGTCGTCCAGCCGACGCAGATCGGGGAACCGAATCGTTTGCGTCACGGTGCGCGACACGGTCGATTCGCCACCGCCGATGAGACCCTTGATGCTGTAGCCGATTGTCTGGCCGCCGCGACCCATCCACTGCAGAACAAGGCCCCCGTACGCCAGCCGACGATCGCGGGAGCCGTTCGCGAGCCAGTAGCCACCCCCGCCGACGAAGAACGTCTTGTCGCTGAGCCACCCGCCGTACCCGCCCACCAGCTCCGACGTGCGGCCATCGAACCGTGTCACTTTGACATCGGGCGCGATCAGCACGCCGCTGCGCACGCGCTCGATCGTCATCGGGCCGGCCGGTTGTTCGATGTCGGCGGCAGACTGCACCGCGACGGCGCCCGACGTTTCAGGCGGCGATTCAATGGGACGGTCCTGCGCCCGCGCGAGTGCGGGCGCGAGCATGAGGAGAATGACCAGGTATTTACTGCTCATTTTGTGTCCTCAGGCTCACGTTGATCGTCGTCGTGTCTCCGCGGCGGACCTGGACCTCGGTCATGTAGCTGCGATATCCCGGCTTCTGGACTTCGACCGTGTGCCGTCCCTCAGCGACTTCCACGATCAGTCGATCCTGCGCCTCGGGGCCGCGCCATTTCTCGCCGTCGATCAGCACGTCGGCTTCGGCCGGCTGCACGCGAATCGAGAGTGCACCGTATGCCGATGCCTCAGCACTCCGTGGTGCGCCTGGTGCTTGCGGCGGCGACGGCGGCAGGCGCCGGACCGGTCCACGTCTCACCGGAGGCGGCTCCGGCGGCATCGCCTGCGGCGGCTGGGCAACGACACCCTGCGGTGCGTTCGGTGGCTGCGGCCGCGGCTCCTGTTGATCGCCGGCGCCGAGACGCTCCATCGTGTACTTCACCTTGAACGTATTGCGCGGAGTCGCATACACCTTCTGGCGGACCGATCGATAGCCATCGAGATACAGCTCGATGTCGTGTTCGCCGGGTGTAACGGGCAGCCGCTGAAACACGCCGTCGAAGTCGTCGACGATGCCGGCGTAGTAGCCGTCCACGTAGACTTCGGCCTCCTGCGGCTTGACCTCGAGACGCAGCGAAGCGCCCGGATCGATGTTGTAGTAGCGGCCGTAGGGTGGCGGGTAGCCCCACTGATAGCCGTAGGGGCCGTACCACGGATCGTAGAACCAGAAGGGATCGTAGAACCCGCCGTAGTACCCCCCGACCAGAACGACATGCGTTCTTACCGGCCGGACAGCGACGACTCGGCGGCCCACACGGGCCTGGGCGTCGGCTCGCGCAGGCCACGCCAGACAAACGACGCTGGCCAGGAGCGCGACCAGCCAAGTGATGTGCTTGTGTGCGCGCACT
>QHWF01000248.1 GCA_003222455.1 Acidobacteriota bacterium | reverse complement strand
CAACTTCAACCGCCCTTCAGACGTGACCTGGGATCGCGCGGGCAACATCTACGTCGCCGACGGATTCGGTCCCAACAATCGTGTCGCCAAGTTCACGAAGGACGGAAATTTCGTGAAGTCGTGGGGGCAGACCGGATCGGCCCAGGGACAGTTCAACGGCATCCGCGGCATTGCCAGCGATGCCGCGGGCAATGTCTACGTGGCGGATGCCGGCAACAATCGGATCCAGATCTTCGACGGCGAGGGGACGTTCAAGTCGCAGATCACGAATATCGGCACGCCGCAGGCCATCTGCGTCTCCGGAGGATCGCCGCAGTATCTGTACAGCTCCAACTCAAACGATTCCGAGAGCATGGATCACGGAGAGATCTACAAGATCCAGTTGAATGGGCAGGTCGTCGGGCGGTTCGGCAAGGCGGGCAAGATGCCGAAGGAGTTCGGCATGGTCAACGCCCTCGACTGCCGCGCAGAAAACGATCTGTGGGTGGGCGAGATCTGGAACTGGCGCGCGCAGAAAGTGACGCTCCGCCGATAGACGTAAGGGCTCGACTGTGGATGACGGCGTGCAACGCCGCAAGAGGCGTCCCGGTCCGCACTGAACGGTGAGAATCAACGACTGTTCAGGGCAGCCCTGAAGGGCTGCACTACGCCAGTTTCTTCAACCGTCCTTCACACCTTGCAGCGTCAGTTCAAAGCACCTTGCCGCGGCAGCGCCCCAGCACCTTGCAGCGTCAGGCGCCCAGCGAGTTGCGCGCGTGCATTGAGATCCGGAAGAAAGCATTTACAATAGAGCCGAACAGCAATGGCCCTGCTCGGGGACCCAGCTCGAGGTCCATGTCACTCGTCGCCCTGTCCGAATTGCTCGGCGCCACCGTGCGCGATGCCTCCGGCACCGTGCGCGGGCGTGTGCGCGAAATCGCTGTCGCTCCTCAGGATCACCCCACCCGCATCGCCTATCTGATTATCCGCACCGCCGCGGGCGAGCGCGTGCTGCCGCCCGACGCCATCAAGTCCGCCGGCCCCCGTGTGCGCGCCGCCAGCGAAGCGTCCCAATGGGAACGCTACATCCCATCGGACGGCGTGCTGCTCCTCAAACGCGATCTTCTCGACCAGCAGATCATCGATGTGCACGGCCGGAAGGTCGTCCGGGTGAACGACGTCGAACTGGAATCGACGCCCCTCAACAACCACCTGCTGCTGAACATTGTCGCGGTGGACGTCGGTGCGCGCGGCGCGATCCGGCGGCTCTCGAAGGGGCTGGTGCCGTCGTTCACGTTGCGCGCGCTGCTCGAGCGGATTCCGCCCCGCGTGATTCCGTGGGAGTACGTCGACCTGCTCGAGACCGACCCGGCGCGGCGCGTCAAGCTGAAGATCGCGTACGAAGGCCTCGCGAAGATGCACCCTGCCGATATCGCCGATATCGTCGAAGACCTCGCGCCAGCCGAACGCGAAGCGGTGTTCGAGACGATCGACGAGGAGGTGGCGGCGGAGACGCTCGAGGAGCTCGATCCCGACGTCAAGGTCTCGGTGGTCGAATCGCTGGACAAGGATCGGGCGGCCGATATCCTCGAAGAAATGGACCCCGACGCGGCCGCCGATCTCCTCGCCGACCTGACGGAAGAGCGCTCGGACGCGATTCTCGAGGAGATGGAGCCGGCGGAGCGGCGGGAAGTCACGCAGTTGCTCGAATTCGGCGAGCACACGGCCGCCGGACGCATGACCACGGAGTACATCGCCGTGCCCGAGACGAGCAGCGTCGACGCGGCGATCGACGCGCTGAAGGCCTTCGAAGGCAGCCGCGAAGCGCTGGCGACGATCTACCTCACCGGCGAGAGCCAGCGGCTCGCCGGGTCGGTACCGCTCGTCAAGATCGCCATCTCGGCGTCAACCGTGCAGTTGTCCGAGTTGAGCGAACCGTACGTCGCGTGCGCCCCCGACACGCCGGAATCCGAAGTCGCGGCGCTCTTCGACAAGTACAACCTCATCACGCTGGCGGTCGTCGACGAGCACGGGCGCCTGTCCGGCATCATCACGGCGGACGATGTGATCACGATGCTGCGGCACAGCGACTGAACCCGCGATGAAGTTGCCGTTCAAGGGCTGGCGCAGCCGGCTAACCGTCTTCTTCGCCATCGTCGGTCCCGGCTTCATCACGGCCAACGTCGACAACGACGCCGGCGGCATCGCGACCTATTCGGTCGCCGGCGCGCAGTTCGGCTACTCGCTGCTCTGGACCATGATCCCGATCAGCGTGGCGCTGGTGATCGTGCAGGAGATGTCGTCGCGAATGGGCGCGGTCACCGGCAAGGGCCTCAGCGATCTCATCCGGGAGGAGTTCGGTCTGCGCGTGACGTTCATCCTGATGCTCGCCCTCGTGGCGACGAACTTCGGGAACGTGGCGAGCGAATTCGCCGGCGTCGCCAGCAGCTTCGAGCTGTTCGGCATCTCGAAATACATCGTCGTCCCGTTGTCGGCGTTCATCGTGTGGGGCATCGTCGTTCACGGCACCTACAGCAGCGTCGAGAAAGTCTTTCTGTCGGCCTCGCTGTTCTACGTCTGCTACATCGTCTCGGGGGTGCTGGCGCACCCCGACTGGAAGGCAGCCGCGCTGTCGACCGTCACGCGGCCGGAGAGCGCGGGCTTCCGCAATTACGGGTACCTGTCGATGATCATCGGGCTGGCGGGGACCACGATCGCGCCGTGGATGCAGTTCTACCTGCAGGCGTCGATTGTCGAGAAGGGCATCACGGCCCGGCAGTACGCAACATCGCGCCTGGACGTCGTCCTCGGCTGTCTGTTTGCCGCGATCGTCGCGTGGTTCATCGTCGTGGCGTGCGCGGCCACGCTGCACACCGCCGGCAAGTACACCATCGAGACCGGGGCGGACGCCGCCATGGCCCTCCGTCCATTGGCCCATGAGGGCGCGTATCTGCTGTTCGCCGCAGGCCTGTTCAATGCGTCGCTGTTCGCCGCCTCGATTCTGCCCATCTCGACGGCCTACGCGGTCTGCGAAGGGCTCGGGTTCGAATCAGGACTCGACAAGCGCTTCGAGGAGGCGCCCGCCTTCTACTGGCTGTACACGGCGCTCATCGTGTTCGGCGCCGGCGTTGTGCTCATCCCGGGATTTCCGTTGTTTCGCGTGATGGTGCTGTCGCAGGTAGTCAACGGCGTGCTGCTGCCGTTCGTGCTGGTGTTCGTCCTGCTGCTCATCAACGATCGCGAGTTGATGGGGGATTACACGAACTCCCGGCCGTACAACGTCATTTCATGGGTGACGGTCACCGTGATGGCGCTCCTGACGATCGCGATGATGGTCGCGCAAGGGCGAAGCTGACGCTACTGATTCAGATCGACCCAGACCGTCTTCACCTGCGTGTAGTGCTCCAGCGCGTGCATGCCCATCTCGCGGCCGAATCCACTTTGCTTGTACCCGCCGAACGGCGCCGCCGTGTCGTAGATGTTGTAGGTGTTGATCCAGACCGTGCCGGCCTGAAGCTTCCGCGCGACGTAGTGCGCCTTCTTGATGTCCTTCGTCCACACCGCGGCAGCCAGGCCATACTGGCTGTCGTTCGCGCGCGCGATCGCTTCGTCCACGTCGCCGAACTCGATCGCCGCGAGCACCGGCCCGAAGATCTCTTCCCGCGCGATGGTCATCTCCGGCGTCACGCCGTCGAAGACCGTCGGCTGCAGGAAATAGCCCTTGCCCGTCCCGATGTCCGCGCGAGCCCCGCCGGCGACGAGCTGCGCGCCTTCCTTCGTGGCGATCGCGATGTAGCGCAGGTTGTTCTCGAGCTGCCGCTTCGATGAAATGGCGCCCAGCCGCGTCTTCGGATCGAGCGGATCGCCGGGTGTCATCTTCTTCGCGCGCGAGGCGACCTTGTCGACGAACTCGTTCTTGATCGACTTGTCGACGAGCAAGCGCGAACCGGCGGCGCAGACTTCGCCCTTCCCGTAGAAGATGCCGGTTGTCGCGCCGCGGACGGCGGCATCCAGATCCGCATCCGGAAAGACGATGTTGGGCGACTTCCCGCCCAGCTCCAGCGTGATCCGTTTCAGTGTCTCGGATGAGCCCTTCATGATCGCTTTTCCCGTCGTGGTGTCGCCGGTGAACGCAATCTTGTCGATGCCCGGATGCTGGACGAGCATCTGTCCGACGGTCGATCCCGGTCCCGTCACGACATTGATCACTCCCGGCGGCACGCCGAGCTCGCGAGCGATGTCCGCGAGCGCGAGCGCGGTCAACGGCGTCTGGCTCGCGGGCTTGATGATGACCGTGTTGCCGGCGGCGAGCGCAGGGCCGACCTTCCACGACGTGAGCAGCAGAGGGAAATTCCACGGCACGATGGCAGCGACCACCCCGATGGGTTCGCGCAGCGTATAGGTGAGATAGTTGCCTTTGACGGGCAGTGTTTCACCGTGGATCTTGTCGGCCCAGCCGGCGAAGTACTGGAAACACTCGGCAGACGCGGGCACCTCGATCTGCCGCGATTCGAAAATCGGTTTGCCATTGTGCAGCGTCTCGAGGCGCGCGATGTCGTCGGCCTTCTCGAGCAGCTTCTCGCCGATCCTCCAGATCAACCGGCCGCGCTCACGCGCCGACAGCCGGCCCCACGGTCCGGCCAGCGCCGCACGGGCCGCGGCGACTGCGGCATCGACGTCGCCCTGTTCGGCCGACGCGACTTCGGCAATCACTTCCTCCGTCGCAGGATTGACCACCTCGATGGTCTTTCCACCGGTGGCGTCGCGCCATTCACCGTTGATGAACAGCTGTTTCCGCATGAGCGTTGTGGATGTCATCGTCCGTCTCGAATCATCACGAAGTCACGAAGAAACACGAAGAACGAAGCAATAGAGTTTACTTCGTGATCTTCGTGGATCTTCGTTTCTTCGTGATGAGCCGGCTGATTGCGGCGGATGTGACCCTCAGCTCGCCGTTTCTCCGGGCTTCAATTCCAGCACGTTCACCCCGTGCGGCTGGACGAGCTCGCGCAGCCGCGCCGGCGTGCCGGTGAGCGCGGGGAACGTGCCGAAGTGCATCGGCACGACCTGCCGGACGCCGAGCAGTTCGCAGGCCTTGGCGGCCTGTTCGGGGCCCATCGTAAACAGATCGCCGATCGGAAGGAACGCGATCGCCGGCTGATACAGCTCGCCGATCAGGCGCATGTCGCCGAAGACGCACGTGTCGCCGGCAAAATACACGGTCAACCCGTTCTCGAACCGGATCACGTAGCCCGTCGCGACGCCGAGGTACAGCGTCTTCCCCTCGTCGGTGACGGAACTGCTGTGAATCGCCGGCACCATGGTGATCGACAAGCCGAGCATGTTCAGCGCGCCGCCGGGATTCATCCCGGTGACGCGCTGCAGGCCCTTGCCCTGCAGCCAGACCGAGACCTCGTACGGCGCGACGGCATGGGCGCCGCTCGAACGGGCCAGGGCGACCGCATCGCCCGCGTGATCGCTGTGCCCATGCGAAATCAAAATCAGATCGAGGGCGCCGAGCTTCTTCGCCGAATCGGGGCTCGACGGATTGCCGGTGATCCAGGGATCGAGGACGATCCGTTTTCCACCCGGCGACTCGAAAAGGAACGTCGCGTGACCCAGCCAGGTGAAGGAGAACGTCGACATAACGGCGGCGGATCCTTGAAATTGAACGACCGTTCAAGTTAGTGTAGGAGCAGGCGGTACGTCAAACCCGGCCGCGGTCACCTCGAGCACCCGATATTCCACTGTCCCATCCCAGGTACGCGCCAGCGCAATGCCCCGCGTTGTTTTTGTCCAGCCGACGGGCGAATCGCAGACCGTCGACGTCGCGCCCGGCACCAGCCTGATGACCGCGGCCGTCAAGCATGGCGTCGAGGGCATTATCGGGGAGTGCGGCGGCGTCTGCATGTGCGCCACGTGTCATATTTACGTGCGCGAGGAGTTTCTCGACCGGCTTCCCGCGATCAGGGATACGGAAGAAGCCGTCCTCGACGTCACGAATGCCGAGCGCCTGCCGAACAGCCGGCTCAGCTGCCAGATCAAGATGACGGAGGCGCTCGATGGCCTCACGGTCGAGATCCCGCCGTCGCAGCGGTAATATGGCGCTTCGCTGCAGCGTGCTCGGCGCTTCGCTCCACGGTGCTGGGGGCTTCGCTCCAAGGTGCTCGGCGCTTCGCTGCAACGTGCTGGCCGCTTCCCGTCCATGATTCTGCGAGGGGCCTGCGCATGTCTGTCGTGATCGTGGTGCATTTTCTGCGATGCCTCGTGCCTTTGCGGCCTTCGCGGCCTTTGCGTTCGACGTCAGCGTGGTCGTGGTGAACCATGGCTGATGGATGCATGATCGTCGGCGCCGGCCAGGCCGGATTCGAGGCAGCCGCCGCGCTGCGCGCCGAAGGGTACGACGAGCCGATCGCGCTCGTCGGCGACGAACCGCACCTTCCCTATCAGCGCCCGCCGCTCTCGAAGGGATTCATCCTCGACCAGCAGGGGATGGACGAAATCGAGCTCCGGCCGTCAGCGTTTTTCACGGACCACGGGATCGATCTCGTCACCCGCGAGCGCGTGACGGCCATCGATCGGCCGTCGCGGCACGTGCGGCTGGCCTCCGGGCGCCGCCGCTCGTACGAGCATCTGATCCTCGCCTGCGGCGCGCGCAACCGCGAGCTGCCGATTGCCGGCGCCCGGATGGACGGCGTGGTGTATCTCCGCACGCTCGATGAATCGATCGCCATCAAACAGCGGCTGCGCGATGCGAGCGCCATCGTCGTCATCGGCGGCGGGTTCATCGGTCTCGAGATCGCCGCCTCGGCGCGCGCGCTCGGCAAAGCCGTCACGGTGCTCGAGGCGCAGCCGCGGCTGATGCCGCGCGTCGTCGCACCGCTGGTGTCGACGTTCTACGAGCGGTCTCATACCAGCCGGGGCGTCGACATTGTCTGTAATGCGTCGGTGATCGACATCGCCGGCAACGGCGCGGCGCGCGTGGTCCGGCTCGCCGATGGCCGCTCGTTCTGCGCCGATCTCGTCATCGTCGGCATCGGTGTGATCCCGAATGCCGAGCTCGCCGCCGACGCCGGTCTAGCCACCGGCAACGGCATCGTCGTCGACGATCATCTTCAGACCGGCGATGCGCGCATTTATGCGATCGGCGACTGCGCCGAGCACCCGAATGCATTTGCGGGCGGACGGGTGCGGCTCGAGTCGGTGCAGAACGCCGCCGATCAGGCGCGCGCGGTCGCGGCCGTCATCGCCGGACGCCGCGCGCCATACCACGCGGTGCCATGGTTCTGGACGGATCAATTCGATCTGCGACTCCAGATGGCCGGGCTGTCGCAGGGGTACGACCAGGCAGTGACGCGCGGCGATCCCGATTCGCAGAAATTCTCGGTGTTCTACTTCAAGGCGTCGCGGCTCCTCGCGGTCGATTCGATCAATCGGCCGGCCGATCACATCATGGCCCGCCGCCTGCT
>QHWF01000247.1 GCA_003222455.1 Acidobacteriota bacterium | reverse complement strand
CAGAGTCGTGCGCGCCTCGAACGGCGATGTACGGATCGAATCGAACGGGAAGGAGTACTCGCCGCCCGAAGTCTCCGCGATGATCCTCCAGAAGCTCAAACAAGCCGCGGAGGAGTATGTCGGCCAGCCAGTCACGAAGGCGGTGCTGACGGTGCCTGCGTACTTCAACGATGCGCAGCGCCAGGCGACGAAGGATGCGGGCCAGATTGCCGGGCTCGAAGTCATGCGCATCGTCAACGAGCCGACGGCGGCGGCGCTGGCGTATGGATTGGACAAGAAGAAGGACGAAACGATCGCGGTGTACGACTTTGGCGGCGGCACGTTCGACATCTCGATCCTCGAAGTTGGGGAAGGGGTTGTCGAAGTCAAAGCCACCAATGGCGACACGCATCTTGGCGGCGACAACCTCGATCAGCGAATCATCGACTGGATCACCAGCGAGTTCAAGAAGACCGACGGCATCGATCTCTCCAGAGATCGAATGGCGCTGCAGCGCCTGAAAGAGGCGGCGGAGAAGGCGAAGATGGAGCTCTCCACCGTCATCGAAACCGACGTCAACCTGCCGTTCATCACCGCGGACCAGAGCGGGCCCAAGCACCTGCAGATGCGGCTGTCGCGCGCGAAGCTCGAGCAGCTCATCGACGATCTGCTGCAGAAGACGGTTGGCCCGACCAGGCAGGCGCTCGCCGATGCCGGCGTGGATCCCTCGAAGATCGACGAAGTCGTGCTCGTCGGCGGCTCGACCCGCATTCCGAAGGTGCAGAAGATCGTCAAGGATCTCTTCGGCAAGGAACCGCACAAGGGCGTCAATCCGGACGAAGTCGTGGCCATCGGCGCGGCCGTCCAGGCGGGGGTGCTCGCCGGCGACGTGAAGGACCTGCTCCTTCTCGACGTGACGCCGCTGTCGCTCGGAATCGAGACGATGGGCGGCGTGATGACGACGCTGATTCCGCGGAACACCACGATTCCGACGCGCAAGAGCGAAATCTTTTCGACCGCAACCGACAACCAGACCAGCGTCGAAGTGCACGTGCTGCAGGGCGAGCGGTCGATGGCGCGCGACAACCGGACGCTGGGCAAGTTCCATCTGATCGGATTGCCACCGGCGCCGCGAGGCGTCCCGCAGATCGAGGTGACCTTCGACATCGACGCGAATGGCATCGTCAACGTGCAGGCCAAGGATCTCGGGACGGGCAAGGAACAGAAGATCACGATCACCGCGTCGAGCGGGCTCAGCAAAGACGAAGTCAACCGGATGACCAGGGACGCCGAGTCCCACGCGGACGAAGACAAGAAGCGGCGTGAAGAAATCGAGCTGCGAAACCGGGCCGACCAGGCCGCCTACGGCGCCGAACACATGTTGAAAGACACCGGCGACAAGCTGACCGCCGCCGACAAGAGCGCGATCGAAAGCGCGATCGAGACGCTGAAAACCGCCAGTGCCGGGACGGATCCGGCCGCGATTCAGCGCGCGCTCGAGCAGTTGACGGCCGCGCAGCACAAGGCGGCCGAAACGTTGTATCGCCAGCAGGCGGCGGGTGCCGCTGCCGGCGGCGCAACGGGCGGCGCGGGCGCCGGCGCGAGCGGCGGCGGTGCCCAGGGCGGTTCCGCGCAAGGAGGGGCGGGAGCGCAGAAAACCGGAGATGTCATCGACGCTGAAGTGGTCGATGAAGGAAAGCAGTAGCGATCATGAGATTGCAGATTTCAGATTGCAGATTGCAGATTGCAGATTGCGGACTTCAGATTCTGGATTTCAGATTTTGGATTTCAGATTGCGAATGCTGTTTGACTGCACCGAGCGACCGACCTGCACCTGTCAATCAATGAAGGGCGACGGGCAGTCTGAAAATGTTGCAATGTGAAACGTGCATTGGAATCTGAAATCTGAACTCTGCAATCTGCAATTTCGCGGCAACCCATGGACCTCTACGTCATCCTCGGCCTGGAGCGGGGCGCTACGCTTGCCGACGTCAAGCGGGCCTACAAGCGTCTCGCTCGCAAATACCATCCGGACATCAATCCCGGCGACCGGATGGCCGCTGCGCATTTCCGTGAGATCGCCGAAGCGTACGAGACGCTGAGCGATCCGGACCGCCGCCGGCGATACGACGCGACTGGCACCGTCACGACCCGCACAGAAGGGCAGACCTTCGGCTTCGAAGGCTTCGACTTCAGCGTCAGCGTCAGCGGTGCCGATGCTTCGACGTTCGGCGATCTGTTCGCCGACGTGCTGTTTCAACGCGACCCTCGCCGGCAGGAAAGCGCCGCCGACCGCGGTGCCGACCTGCACCAGTCGATGACGCTCAGTTTCGAGATGGCGATGCGCGGCGCCGAGTGGACGATGACGGTGACCCGGCACGAACACTGTCGCACCTGCAAGGGGCTCGGACATCTGAGCGTCGCCGAGACGCGGTGCCCCCAGTGCCACGGCAGCGGCGTTGTGAAATCGGCGCGCGGCCACATGGTGTTCTCGAAGCCGTGCGTGTCGTGCACCGGATCGGGCCATCTGCGGCATGTCCAGTGCCCGACGTGTGCCGGCCAGCAAGTGGAAGTGCGGATCGAGCCGCTGATCATTCAGGTGCCGCCAGGACTGGCCGATGGGGCACGCATTCGCGTCCCCGGCAAAGGTCACGTCGGGCGGAACGGCGGCGAGACCGGCGATCTGTACGTGACTGTGCGCGTCCAGCCGCACCCGCTGTTCCGGCGCGAGGGCGACGACATTCACGTGACCGTGCCGGTGGCGATTCACGAAGCCGCGCTCGGCGCGAAGATCAACGTGCCGTCCATCGACGGGTCGGTCAGGCTGCGCGTGCCGCCAGGAACCCAGTCGGGGCAGCGGTTCCGTCTGCGCGAGCGCGGCGTGCCCTCGGGTGGCGACCGGCGCCGGGGCGATCTCGTCGTCGAAGTACGCCTCGTGCTGCCGAAGCTGCTCGATGAACGATCGAAGGAGTTGTTGCGGGAGTTCGGGCGCATCAACGGCGAGGACGTGAGACAGGCGTTGACCGACGCATCCACTCACCACACCGGACACCAGGGACACGAAGGTTGAATCACGTGCTCACTGTGTCCCTGGTGCCCGGCGACGAGCGGTTGCTGATACTTCAGCGTGGACGGTTGTTGACAGCATGAAGAAAAGCGGCAAGGCCTACTACATGATCAGCGTGGTGGCGCAGAAGTACAACATCCACCCGCAGACGCTGCGCCTGTACGAGCGCGAAGGCCTGTTGAAGCCGTCCCGCACGGAGGGCAACACGCGCTTGTACTCCGAAGAGGACCTGGATCAGCTCGAGACGATTCTGTCACTTACCCGAGATCTTGGCGTCAATCTCGCGGGGGTCGAGATCATTCTCAACATGCGCCGGAAGATCGAGCAGATGCAGGGCGAGGTGAACGAATTCATGGAGTACGTCAAACGCGAGATGGTGCGCGGCATTGACGATTGGGAGAAACGGCTGTCGACGGCGCTCGTGAAATCGTCACCGACCGATCTCGTCCGTACTCATCCGCCGAAGGCTGAACCCGACACGTCTTCGCGATCGAAGACTCAGTGAAACAGCTGTCGGCTCTCAGCCGTCAGCTGCAAGCTGACAGCTGAAAGCTGAGACCTTTGATGTATGCTCTTCGCGTGTCGAGGCGCGAAGACGACGCGGGCACGCTGACAGTGTACCTCCGCGACATTGCGAAGCTCCCGCGCCTGACGATCGACGAGGAACGATCGCTCGGCGCGTGCATTCGGGACGGCCGCGGCGAGGCCGCCGACAAAGCCTTGACGCGGCTCGTCGAGGCGAACCTGCGATTCGTCGTGTCGTATGCCAAGCGATACCGCGGTCTCGGCGTCTCGTTTCTCGATCTGATTCACGAGGGCAATCTCGGCCTCATCGAAGCCGCGCGCCGGTTCGATCCGTCCCGCAACGTGAAGTTCATCACGTACGCCGTGTGGTGGATTCGCGAGGCGCTGATGCACGTGCTCGCCGATCAGACGCGCGCGATTTGTTTTCCGCCGAAACTGTTCGCGACGCTTCACCGCAACATCGCTGACGTGTCGCTGAGCGATCCGGTGAGTGGTCGTGGCGACCGGTCCGGCGGCGAGCTCGCGGACGTGCTTGCGCTCGATCTGGTGCCGCCGATCGAAGACGAAATGATCCATCAGTCCGATCTCGACGAGCTCACGGCGGCGCTGCGGGACCTCGACGGCAAGGAGCGCGAAGTCGTCCGCCTGCGCTTCGGCCTCGAAGACGACGAGCCGCGCACGTTGCAGGAAATCGGCGACCGCCTTCATCTTTCACGCGAGCGTGTGCGCCAGATCGAATCGCGTGCGAAGGAAAAACTGCGGCGCTCGGAACGGCTCCGGCCGCACCTCAACTGATGGACCCCTGGAAAGTTTGAAATGTCCTGTCCGCTCTGCGATGACACCGGCTGGAAACCCGTCGAGATCAATGGCGTGCGCCAGGTCGAACGCTGCGAATGCTGGCGAACCGACGCCGGGCAGAAGCGGCTCAGTACCGCCAATATTCCCCGCCGCTACCAGCACTGCACGCTGGCGAACTTCGAGGCGTACAACGACTCGTTGAAGCGCGGCGTGGTGCTCGCGCAGCGCGTGATCGATTCCTTTCCTGGCGCTGAGGGAGGCGACCGCGGGTTGCTGTTGATCGGCATGCCGGGCGTGGGCAAGACGCATCTGGCGGTCGCGATCCTCAAGAAATGCATCTCCGACCGCGCTGCGCACGGGTTGTTCTACACCACCAGCGATCTGATGGCCTTGTTGAGGAGCACCTACACCGGCGAGGAGAAGGCCACGGAATCGCAGGTGCTGCGCACGATGACGGCCGCAGACGTTCTCGTGCTCGACGATGTCGGCCGTGAAAGAGCCACTGAATGGCGCGACGAGATGTTGCACCTGATCGTGAACACCCGATACAGCGAGCGGCGTCTGACCATTTTCACCACCAACTTCGACATCGGCAGCGACACGACAGATCCCGACACGTTGCCGTGCCGGGTCGGCTTCCGCGTCTATTCGCGCCTGCATGAAATGTGCGAGTTCATCCATCTGGATGCGGCCGACTACCGTGAGCGGCCTCCGAATGCGACCGTCGACGATTTGATCGCCATGTGGAAAGTCCGCAACAAGCCGGCGCTGCCGGCGCGCGCGGCCAGACCGGCCCGCGCGCAACTGCGCGAGTCGGCAGCGCGTGATGGAAAGGCCGATCTGCGATGGCCCGGTGGAAGGGCGGGAAGCTAGATGAACTCTCAACTCTCAACTCTCAACTCTCAACTGCGAGCATTGAGCTTTGAGCCTTGAGAGTTGAGCGTTGCGACTTGAACCTATGCTAGGCCTCTACGTTCACGTCCCGTTCTGTTCCGCCATCTGCAATTACTGCAACTTCAATCGCGGTCTGTTCGATGCAGCCCTGAAAGACCGGTACGTCGACGCTCTTGTCGCGGAAATCGCCGAGGCGGGACCGCAAGGCCACGATGGGCAGGACAGGCGGGAGGGGCAGGAAAGGCCCGACGGGCGCGATGGGCCCCTGAACTGGTGGACGGGAGGGGCCGACCCCGCTGATACGATCTACTTTGGCGGCGGTACGCCGTCGTTGCTCGAACCGGACGAAGTGGGCCGGATTATCGAGGCCTGTGAGTCGTCCTTCGCTGTGGCGCCGGATCCGGAAATCACGCTCGAGGCCAATCCCGAGACGGTCACGATGCCGAAACTCGCGGCGTTTCGGCAAGCCGGCGTCAATCGTCTGAGTTTCGGTGTCCAATCCTTCCGTGACACCGATCTGCGCCGGCTGTCCCGTTTGCACAGTGCTGATCGCGCACGATTGGCCGTGGCTGAGGCGCGCGCCGCCGGCTTCGACAACATCAGCCTCGACTTGATGATGTGGTTGCCGCAGCAGAGCGTCAGCGAATGGCTCGAGTCGGTCGATCAGGCGGTTGCTCTGGGCCCCGAACATCTGTCGCTCTATCTGCTCGAGCTCTATCCCAACGCGCCTCTCAAGGACGAAATGGCGCGCGCCCGATGGTCTCAGGCGCCGGACGAGGACGCGGCGACGATGTACTTGACGGCGATGGAACGTCTGGAGGATGCCGGATACGAACAGTACGAGATTTCCAATGTTGCACGGCCGGGTCGTCGCTCACGTCATAACCTGAAGTACTGGACCGACGGCGATTGGCTTGGCTTCGGGTGCGGCGCCCATTCGACGCGGGATGGTGTCCGCTGGAAGAATCTGGCGTCCACGGAAGAGTACGTGTCGCGGATCGGTCGGCGCGAATCAACGGCGATCGATATCCGGCGGCTCGCGGCCGACGAACGCCTGGGCGACGCATTGTTCACCGGGCTGCGCCTCAACGACGGCATCGACTTGTCGGCCATTCAGGCGCGATACGGCGTGGATGTCTGGCGCCGGTACGGCGGCGAATTGGATGGCTTCGTCCACCAGGGATACCTCCGGCACGAGGGGGCTCGCCTGCGTTTGACTCGACCGGGAATGCTGCTTGCTCACGAGGTGATGGCTGTGTTCGTGTAAGAGCGCGGATGGGGATCCAAATCCGCGCCGGTCCTCGTCGGGCGAACGCCCACCTGGCATGCGTTTGTTCGACAAAGTACGTTAAAGTAACGCCTTTTCGCAGAGGAGGCCGCCGATGGTTCGAATCGCCGCGCCGGTTGCCGGCACACGGCTGGGATGGATGGCTCTGGGACTTCTAGCCGGCACGCTGTCGGCGACCATCACGTACGCGCAGCAGCCGCCCGCAGCGGCGCCGAGTCCCTTCGTGTTCCCGGGGGACGGCGGCGTGATTCTCAATTACATCAAGGCCGACAAGACCGCCGACTTCGAAATGGTGATCGGGAAATTGAAAGAAGCGCTGGCGAAAAGCGAAAAGCCGGAGCGCAAAGCACAAGGCGCCGGCTGGAAGCTCTTCAAGGCAACGGAGCCTGGACCGGGTGGTGCGGTGATCTACGTATTCATCATGGATCCGGTGGCAAAAGGCGCGGAGTACTCGGTGGGAAACATTCTCGTCGAGGCCTTTGGCGACGAAGGGCGGACCCTCTACAAAACCTACTCCGATTCCTACGGCAACCCGGCGATTGGCGCGCTGCTGCATTTG
>QHWF01000956.1 GCA_003222455.1 Acidobacteriota bacterium | reverse complement strand
CCAGCGGACGAGGACGGCAGGTCTGACGCTCGACACGATGACTGTCGACCACGTCGATCGCGACGCGGCCACCTGGGAAAAAGTCGTGCGGAAGATTCGGACCGGGATGATGCCGCCGAGCGGTGCGCGCCGGCCGGAGCGCGTCGTGCTCGACCGACTGGCGTCGGAGCTCGAGACGCGTCTCGACCAGGCGGCGCCGCCGGGTGCCGGTCTGACCACACCGGCGCTGCACCGGCTGAATAGGAACGAATACGCCAACGCGATTCGGGATCTGCTCGCGCTCGACGTGGACGTTGCGACGCTGCTGCCGCCCGATGCGTCGAGCGAAGGCTTCGACAATCTGGCCGACGCCCTGGGCGTGTCGCCGACGCTGATTCAGGGCTACGTCTCCGCCGCGCTGAAGATCAGCCGTCGCGCGGTCGGCGAACGGACGCTGGCGCCGACGCAGGTGACCTTTACCGCCCCCGCCGGACTCTCGCAAGATCGTCACCTCGAAGGCCTGCCGCTTGGCACACGCGGAGGATTGCTCGTGCACCACACGTTCCCGCTGGACGCCGAGTACGAATTCAGCGTGGCTGGAGGCATCGGTCCCATCGGGTTCGGCGGCGCGACGCTGGACGTCACGCTCGACGGTGAGCAGGTGGTTGCGACCAATCCGCGCAGCTTTCGAGTTGCCATCACGGCCGGACCGCACACCATCGGTGCGGCGCTCGTGGATCGCGTCCGGTCGGCCGGCGTGGACGAAGCCTACTCGGACTTTCGCAACAACGCCGTGTTCACGCCGCCTGGCGGTGTCCAGAGCATCACGGTTGTTGGGCCGTTCTCAACGCCACGGGCGTGGGCGACACGCCGAGCCACCAGCGGATCTTCACCTGTCGGCCGTCGAACCCGCGGGACGAGCCGGCATGCGTCCGCCGGATCCTCGCCACCCTCGGGCGGCGCGCGTATCGTCGTCCCCTGCTCGACACCGACCTCGAGACGCTGACCGGTTTCTACCGGGCGGCACGTCGCGACAGCGAGTTCGAGTCCGGCATCCAGAGCGCGCTCGCGCGGATCCTCGTCGCCCCTGCGTTTCTCTATCGCGTGGAAGAAGAACCCGAGGAGATCAGGCCCGGTGGCACGTATCGCATCAGCCCAATCGCGCTGGCATCTCGCTTGTCCTTCTTTCTCTGGAGCAGCATCCCGGACGAGGAGCTCCTGGATCTCGCGACGGACGGGCGGCTCGTGTCACCCACGGTCCTGATCCAGCAGGTGAAGCGCATGCTCGCCGATCCGAAGGCCGACGCGCTCACCAGGAACTTCGCCGGCCAATGGCTCTCGCTGCGCGACCTGTCGAGCCTGCAAACAGGCGCGAAAGATTTCGACGACAATCTCCGCCAGGCGTTTCGTCGCGAGACCGAGCTGCTGTTCTCCACGATCGTCCGCGAGGACCGCAGTCTCCTCGACCTGCTCGATGCCGACTACACGTTTGTCGACGAGCGGCTGGCGCGCCATTACGGCATCCCGAACATCCACGGGAGTTACTTCCGCAGGATTGCGCTCGACCAAGCGAGTCCGCGCCGCGGTCTGTTCGGGCAGGGCAGCATGCTGACCGTCACGTCCGTCGCTACGCGCACGTCGCCTGTGTCGCGCGGCAAGTGGATCCTGGAAAACATCCTGGGAACGCCTGCGCCGGTGCCGCCGCCAGGCACCGACACGAACCTCGAGAAGGATCCAGTGGCCGTGAAGGCAACGTCGCTCCGCCAGCGTCTCGAAGCGCACCGCAGCATGCCGGTGTGCGCGTCGTGCCACAGAATCATGGATCCGATTGGCTTC